>JBFJWR010000258.1:0-1979 GCA_041623535.1 Pseudomonadales bacterium | reverse complement strand
GTGGTAGTCGAGGCGCATGCGCAACAGGCGTGCCCAGCTGTTGAGCACATCGCGCGTGTATTTCCACTGCACCATGCCGCCCAGCCAGTCAAACGGATTGCCCTTGCTGGCAGCAATCACCGCGACGATCACCTCGCCGGAGACTGAATCAATGAACTCGGCTTCCATCGCGGCACCGCCCAGGCCCAACCCGGTCATCTTGGTCAGCCAGTAGGCATTAAGCAGCGGCTTGCTGGGTACCAGGTCGGTCAGTGCGGAACGAATGCGCAGTACGCCCGGCCCTGCAGAATCAACCACCTCGTACTTGTCAGCGATTGCCTTGATTGCCTGGCGGCGAAACTCGTCCGCAATCTGGTCGATGCGCTCTTCGGGAACCTCGTCGTCATAGGCACCCACGTGATAGGCAATGACCACCGGGTCGATCAGAAACTTCTTGTAGTCACCCAGGCTGATCTTGGGATGATTGCGGAAATAGATGCCCTCGCCAAAAGGTGCCGGCACAAACCCTTCATAGCTGTGCAGAAAACCGGAGGGCGGTGGCTGCGTGTGACTCACGCAACCAGCCAGCACCACGACCAGGCACAATGCGGCAGCGCGCAGAATCATCAAACAGCCAGTCGGCATAGGCTTGGCACCTTTTTCGGTCAGGGTGTACGCTCGCTAAGCGTCTGGGAAATATAGTTGATCCTGAGACGGACATGCCGGCGGCTGTCCCCGGAAACCTCAGATACTCTGCCTGGGAAGGAATATCACTGATGACCATCAACCGCGCGTTTGTCACCGGCGGATCCGGCTTTGTTGGCCGCAACCTGATTCGTGCACTGGTCGCATCCGGCTGCGAGGTTCGCGCACTGGCCCGCTGTAACAAGGCGGCAGGCAAGGTGGAGGCGGTCGGCGCCACACCGATACTTGGCGATCTGGATGACATCGATACCATGCAACAGGCCATGCACGACTGTGATGTCGGCTTTCATGCCGCCGCGCTGGTCACTGAATGGGGCGCGCTGGAAGATTACCACCACGCCAATGTGCTGGGCACCGCGCATGTACTCAGCGCGGCGTGCGCCGCAAAATTGCCACGCCTGGTACACGTCAGCACCGAGGCCGTATATGCGGACTGGCATTCTTCGCTCGCCGGCCTGACCGAAAAGTCACTGAAACCCCTGCATCCGCTGCCACGCTACCCGGCTTCCAAATCACGCGCGGAAGACCTCGTACAGGCAGCCAACTGCTGCGACCTGCAGACCATGATCATTCGGCCGCGCTTCATCTGGGGCCTGGATGACACCTCGGTGTTAACGCAATTCGTAGCCGCGGTGCACTCCGGACGCTTTGCCTGGATCGATGACGGCCGGGCGCTGACCTCCACCTGCCATGTGTCCAACGTCATCGAAGGCGCCCTGCTGGCGGCCGAGAAGGGTCGTGGCGGCGAAGCCTATTTCCTGACAGACGGCGAGCCGGTCACCAGTCGCGAATTCATCACCGCCATGCTGGCCACCCAGGACATATCGCCGCCGAACAAATCCATCCCGCTGTGGCTGGCCCGCCGGATTGCCGCAGCAACCGAGTGGAGCTGGGAGAACATGCGCCTGCGCGGCACGCCACCGGTCACCCGGGTTGCCATCAACCTGATGGGCCAGGAAGTTACGGTGAGCGATGCCAAGGCGCGCAGGGAACTGGGGTACGAGGGTCACATGAGCCGCCGCGATGGCCTGGCCGGCATCCACAAACCGGGCTGCTGAAGGTAGAATCCGCGCCCCGCACACGCATCGCAGGAACCGTCATGGAAAAGAAGTACCAGCTCCCTCCGAATATTTATAAAAGTGACGGCAACGTGCGCCGTGTAGGTATCGAGATCGAGTTTGCCGGCCTGCGCATCGAACGCATCACCAGCACGCTGCAGGATCTGCTCGATGGCAACCTGCGACTGGTCAGTGCCTACGAACACCTGCTGCGGGACACCAAATATGGAGATTTCC
>JBFJWR010000257.1:0-2620 GCA_041623535.1 Pseudomonadales bacterium | reverse complement strand
GCTGGACAAGATCGTCGAGCGGGTTGGCGGCGATCCGCTGGAGTCTTTTGAACGGGCGCTGGAAGCAGTGAAGCCGGTAGTGGAAGTGAAGTCCCGTCGGGTCGGCGGTGCCACCTACCAGGTTCCCGTCGAAGTGCGCCCCACCCGTCAGACGGCGCTTTCAATGCGCTGGTTGACCGATGCAGCCCGTAAGCGCGGCGAAAAATCCATGGCGTTGCGCCTGGCTGGTGAGATTGTTGACGCCTCGCAGGGTCGTGGCGCAGCCGTGAAGAAGCGGGAAGACGTGCACCGTATGGCAGAAGCCAACAAGGCATTCTCACACTATCGCTTCTGATCTTTATCAATCCAGTTTACCGGGAATTACATAGTGGCACGTGCGACCCCCCTCAAGATCTATCGAAATATCGGCATTTGTGCGCACGTGGACGCGGGCAAAACCACGACCACCGAACGCGTTCTTTTTTACACCGGCATTTCCCACAAGATGGGCGAAGTGCACGATGGCGCTGCAACCATGGACTGGATGGCTCAGGAACAGGAGCGTGGTATCACTATCACGTCCGCTGCCACCACCGTCTTCTGGGCGGGCATGGATCAGCAGTTCGAAAAGCATCGCATTAATATCATCGACACTCCGGGTCACGTTGACTTCACGATTGAAGTTGAGCGCTCCCTGCGTGTGCTCGATGGTGCCGTGGTCGTGTTCTGTGCCACCTCCGGGGTAGAGCCGCAGTCGGAAACGGTATGGCGGCAGGCCAATAAGTACGGTGTTCCGCGGATCTGCTTTGTGAACAAGATGGACCGCGCCGGGGCTGATTTCCTGCGCGTGGTGGCCCAGGTCAAAAACCGTCTTGGTGCCACGCCGGTGCCCATCCAGTTGGCTATCGGGTCTGAAGAGAACTTCAAGGGTGTTATCGACCTGGTCCGGATGAAGGCGATTTACTGGAACGAAGAAGATCGTGGCATGACCTACGAGTTGGCCGACATTCCGGCAGAGCTGGTAGCCCAGGCCGAAGAGTGGCGCGAGAAAATGGTTGAAAGCGCCGCTGAAGCCAACGAAGAACTGATGGACAAATACCTCGAAGGCAATGCGCTTTCCGAGGCAGAAATCAAGAAGGGGTTGAGAATCCGCACCCTGGCCAACGAGATTGTGCCGGCGCTGTGTGGTTCGGCCTTCAAGGACAAGGGCGTTCAGGCCATGCTGGATGCCGTGATCGAATACCTGCCCGCGCCGGATGAAGTGCCCCCCATCAAGGGTATTCTGGAAGACGAGTCGGAAGGTGTGCGCCATTCTTCGGATGACGAGCCTTTTGCGGCGTTGGCGTTCAAGATTGCTACTGATCCCTTTGTTGGAACGCTGACCTTCTTCCGGGTTTACTCCGGTGTCCTGGAAGGTGGATCCGCGGTTTACAACCCGGTGAAAAGCAAAAAGGAGCGTGTTGGCCGTATCGTTCAGATGCATGCCAAGGACCGTAAGGAAATCAAGGAAGTTCGGGCCGGCGACATCGCCGCTGCAATTGGCCTGAAGGATGTGACCACGGGTGACACCCTGTGTGCGGTGGATAACATCATCACACTGGAGCGCATGGAGTTCCCGGAGCCGGTGATTTCGGTTGCCGTTGAGCCGAAATCCAAGCCTGACCAGGAAAAGATGGGCATTGCCCTGGGCAAATTGGCTCAGGAAGATCCGTCCTTCCGCGTGAAAACAGATGAAGAATCCGGCCAGACCATTATTTCCGGCATGGGTGAGCTGCACCTCGATATTCTGGTCGACCGGATGCGCCGTGAGTTCAACGTGGAAGCCAATATTGGCAAGCCACAGGTGGCCTACCGCGAAACCATTCGGAAGAGCATCGAAATCGAAGGCAAGTACGTGCGCCAGACCGGTGGTCGTGGTCAGTACGGTCATGTCTGGCTGCGCCTGGAGCCACAGGAGTCTGGTGCGGGATACGAATTCAACAATGAAATTGTTGGCGGTGTCGTGCCGCGCGAGTATATCCCGGCTGTGGATAAGGGCATCCAGGAGCAGATGCAAAACGGTGTGATTGCGGGTTATCCCGTGGTCGACGTGAAGGTCTCGTTGTATGACGGCTCCTTCCATGATGTGGATTCCAACGAAATGGCGTTCAAGATCGCCGGCTCCATGGCGTTCAAGGAAGGCGCGGCCAAGGCCAGTCCGGTTCTGCTCGAGCCCATCATGAAAGTTGAAGTGGTGACGCCGGAAGATTACATGGGTGACGTGGTTGGCGACCTCAACCGGCGTCGCGGCATGGTGCAGGGCATGGAAGACGGGCCTGCCGGCAAGATTGTCCGCGCCGAAGTGCCGCTGGGAGAGATGTTTGGTTACGCGACTGATCTGCGTTCACAGACGCAGGGCCGGGCCAGCTACACGATGGAATTCGAAAAGTACGCAGAAGCGCCGAACAATATCGCTGAAGCGGTCAAAAAGAAAAGTTAATTGAGATCTGACGGGAACTGCTAGCAATGTCTAAAGAAAAATTTGAGAGAAAGAAGCCGCACGTAAACGTGGGCACGATTGGCCACGTTGACCATGGCAAGACGACGCTGACAGCGGCTCTGACCAAGGTGTGTGCTGAGGAATTCGGCGGCGAAGCGCGCG
>JBFJWR010000256.1:0-2818 GCA_041623535.1 Pseudomonadales bacterium | reverse complement strand
TCCATGTACCGTTCGCGCTGACGCCCGGGAAATGCGCTCGCCAAGCCAGCCTTCTTCGATCGGGTAGCAACTGTGGGCTTAAAGCAAGAGCTGTTCGGACCGTTCGGGAATCGCACCCGGCGCGGAAAGAAAACACGGATGACACCGCCACGGGATAAACCTTCTGCGGGCGTGTATCGCGGACCCTCTGCGCCTCAGGCCTTGTGTTGTCGGGCGAGGTAGTCGTGGGACTGCATTTCCAGCAGGCGGCTCATGGTGCGTTCAAATACGAAGGTCAGTTGTGTACCGCAGTACAACTGATCAATCGGCACTGCAGCCGATATGATCAGCTTCACATTGCGGTCGTAAAACTCGTCCACCAGGTTGATAAAGCGGCGCGCCTGGTCGTCTTCATCGGCACCCATCTGCGGCACGTTGCTGATCAGCACGGCGTGGTAGCAACGGGCGATTTCGATGTAGTCGTTCTGGCTGCGCGGACCGTCACACAGCGCCGGGAAATCAAACCAGACCACGTCATCGGCACACCAGCGCGACGGAATGGTGCGTTTCTCGACCTCGATCTGCACGCCCTGGTGGCCCGGCTCGGGCGCCAGTTGCGAAAAGCTTTCCATGAGACTTTCATCAGCCGCCGCATCCAGCGGCGAATGGTAGATCTCGGCCCGTTCCAGGGCGCGCAGGCGATAGTCCACACCGCCGTCAACATTCACAATCTGAGTGTATTTCTCCAGCAGCGCGATGGCTGGCAGGAAGCGGGCACGCTGCAAGCCGTTTTCGTAGAGGCCCTGTGGCTCGATATTGGAGGTGGCCACCAGGGTCACGCCATTCTCGAACAAGCCGCCAAGCAGGCCGGCAAGAATCATCGCATCGGTGATGTCCGAGACAAAAAACTCGTCAAAGCACAGTACGCGGGTCTGGTCGGCAATTCTTCGCGCCACCACATCCAGCGGGTTCTTTTCGCCCTTGAGCTCCTGCAGGTCGGCATGCACGTGCCGCATGAAGCGATGAAAGTGGGTACGCATTTTCTTTTCGAAGGGCAGGCACTCGTAGAACGTATCCACCAGGTAGGTCTTGCCGCGCCCGACACCACCCCAGAAATAAAGACCACGCACCGGCTCATTCTTCTTGCGACTGCGACCCAGCAGGTTCAGCACGGAAACCCGCGAGGCGCTGGCGGAATCTCCGGCCGCGATCAGCGCGTCATACAGTGCCTGCAGGTGCACAACGGCCGCTTCCTGCGCCGGATCAGCCGAAAATCCCTGGTGGGCGAGATCCTGGTGGTACTTTTCGAGCGGCGTAAGGTTATGCATGCGGCGCCTGCCCGGTGCCATCCAGCGCTGCGTTGAGACGTTCTTTCAGTTCGGGAAGCCGGCCATGAAAGAAATGGCTGCAACCCGGAAAAACCTCGACCATGGGGGCCGGGTCCAGCGTCTCGATCCAGCGGAATACCGCCGCCGGCTCCACCACTTCGTCAGCATCCCCCTGCAACACCAGGGTCGGGTACGGCCCCGGCAGCAACCCGCCGAAGTCGAAATTGACCACTGCCGGCGCCACCAGGACCAGGCGGGCAATCTCACGGCCCTCGCCATGCAGTCGCTGCGCGGCCTGGGCTGCGACAAATGAACCGAAAGAGAATCCGGCCAGCCAGGTGCGCATGCCCGGGTTGCGCTCATTCAGCCACGCGGCCACCGCGATGGCATCATCCCCCTCACCCACGCCTTCTCCATAAGTGCCGGAGCTACGCCCGACTCCGCGATAATTGAAGCGCGCCACGGGCACACCGCGATCACGCCAGACACGCGTTAGCGTGGTGACCACCTTGTTCTGCATGGTGCCGCCAAAGAGCGGATGCGGGTGACAAACGACGGCCACTTCCGGGGCGCCGGCCTCGATTTCTTCCAATCCGGTGACCCTTGCCTCGAGGTCGCCTGCCGGGCCGGGTATGGTATGGGCTGTTTCACGCATTTTTATTGGCTCGCCGCCGGGTTTGTGTGTTTCGGAAAGCAAAATCTATAATGTGCCGCCCGGACGCAATCCTAAACAGGTTGCCACGAAAGTTCACCCAAGAGCATCCGACGCATATCGGTCACCAGGTATTACACTGGATGCTCAACCAAGGAGCTCGTTATGGACCTGTTAGCCACGCAATGGATGATCGGCCTGCTCGGCTTTGCCGGCGGCATCGCTTTTGGCGCGCTCATTTACCACTTCACCCGCTCCGATGAAGGCGGGCGGACCCAGATTGCCGATGACATGCAGGAACTGCAGACCCATCAGCAGCAGTACGAGGAAGAAGTCGCCAGGCACTTTGCCCGCACGGCCGAACTGGTGAACAACCTCACGGAAAGTTACCGCGACGTGCATGCCCACCTCGCACAGGGAGCCCGCTCACTGTGTGGCGATAACGAGGAACTTCGTCACCAGCTGGAAAATTCGCTGGCCAACCGCCTGATTGTGCAGGAAACGGAAACCACGCCCGACGAAGCCGAGAAGATCGTTGCCAAGGCCGTGGAACCGCCGAAGGACTATGCGCCCAAGAGCGGACCACAGGACAGCGGCACGCTGTCCGAGGACTACGGCCTGGTCAGCGGCAAGAAACCGAAGGCCAAGAACAGAAAGTAGGTTCTCAGGCCGGGTTGTCGATATCGATAAACCGGGTGGAGACACCAAACTCCCGGGCCAGCCATGCGCCCACTGCCTGCACACCATAGCGCTCGGTCGCGTGATGGCCGGCGGCATAAAAATGCAGCCCGTTTTCCCGGGCGATATGCACTGTCTGCTCTGATACCTCGCCCGTGATATAGGCATCAACGCCGGCCTC
>JBFJWR010000255.1:0-3045 GCA_041623535.1 Pseudomonadales bacterium | reverse complement strand
GCCGGAATCACCGCCTGGTAAAACCGCGGGTCGTTTGATACCCGGGTCACTTCCTCCAGCGTTTCGCCGAGGGCGCGCGAAAGAATCTTGTTGACCGGAAAGCGCAGTGGTTTGCCGACCGGGTAATGCCGGGCAATGTTCGGGATGGTCTCGTCACTGGCTCCGTAATTGAAATACTTCATGCCCAGCGGTTCCTGCACGGTTTCGCGGAAGAACGTGCGGATATCCTGGCCGGTGACGCGCTTGAGGACCTCGGCGAGAATGAACCCGCCGGTGATGGCGTGATATGCCTGCCGCTTGCCGGCCGCCCACTTCGGCTTGATGTGGTACATGAGTTCCAGCGTCGTCTGCTCGTTAAACATGAGTTCCGGCGGCGTGCCCATGGGGATAAAGGGAAAGCCGGCCCGATGACACAGCACCTGCTCAATGGTGATGCGATCCTTGCCGTG
Source organism: Pseudomonadales bacterium (assembly GCA_041623535.1). Classification (GTDB taxonomy): domain Bacteria; phylum Pseudomonadota; class Gammaproteobacteria; order Pseudomonadales; family JBFGWM01; genus JBFJWR01. Next base: position 2,596 of record JBFJWR010000255.1, on the reverse strand, counting down.
GCTGGAGAACTCCGGCACATACTTGCTGACCCGGTCTTCCAGGCGAATCAGTCCGCGCTCCGCGATCAGGTGGATCATCATGGCGGTCACGGCCTTGGACGCCGAAAACAGGCAGACCGGCGTATCCGGCGTGGCCAGCACCTTGGAGACACCATGATCATCGTTGGGTCCGTTGCCGCGCGCGTGGCCTATCGCGCGATTCAGTATGATGTGTCCGTGGCGACGCACGCACAAAATGGTGGCCGGGTGGTAGCCGGTACGGTACAGGCGTTGCACCGCTTTCCAGATGGCATCGGTACTGCCCGGCGCCATGCCAACGCGAACCGGATCGGTTTCCTGGTCCGGCACGTAGCTGGTAATGCTTGAAAGATCGTCCGTGACGAAACAGGTATTGGCTTCCCGTGTCATGCTGTCCTCGCGTTCACATGGTGACCCCGGGGGGCCATTACAATATTAAGCCGCACATTCAACGGGGAAGCGATAACAGTTGCAACGGTTGCAATTTGTGCAGAATGTGGCAGGCGTTTACTCCGTGGGCAGCACACCAGTATCATCTGTGCTGAAACGAGATTGCAGAACCGGGAAATCACTGCATGCTGCCTTACCTGCCAGGATGGCTGAACCGCCTGCTTCTGAACCGCTCTGCGTGGTCCGTGGCATTGCAGCGCCGCGCCTACCAGCGCTGGCTGGGGTCTGCCAGCGTACCGACCTCGGTCACCATCGAGAAAACCTGCATTGAAGGTGTGCCAGCAGAGTGGGTGATCCCGGATGACAGCTCTGCCGATCGCTTCATTCTCTACCTGCACGGCGGCGGCTTTATGCTCGGCTCGCCCGAATCACACAAGCCCTACCTGTCCCGCCTGTGCATGGCAGCCCATGCGCGCGGCCTGATCCTCGATTACCGAAGAACACCACAGCACCCTTTTCCCGCGGCACTGCATGATTCCATCACCGTGTTTCGCTGGATGTTTGAGCGCCACGTGAACCCGTCCAATCTCATCATGGCCGGCGACGGTGCGGGCGCAAACCTGCTGCTCTCCACCCTGCTGACCCTGCGTAAGGAGGGACACGCGCTACCCGCGGCGGCGCTGCTTATCTCTCCCTGGGTCGATCTCGATCGCGACGAAAAGCGACTGAAGTTCGATGAACGCAGCAAGCGCAGCCTGGAATATGTCAGCCTGTCCATGTTTGCCGACGCCTACGCAGCCGACTTCAACCGTGCCGATCCGCTGATCTCACCGATCAACGCCAATCTTGCCGGCCTGCCGTCCATGCTCATTCAGAGTGGCGAGCAGGAATCCCTGGCCACGGACGCCACCCGCCTGCTGGAACATGCAAAAAAATGCGGTGTTGAGGCCTACCTCGACCAGTATGAAGGCAGTAACCACGCACTGCCGCTCATGGTCACCCGGGACGCCGGTGCCGACCTGCTGGTGCAACATGCGGCGCGCTTCCTGAATTCGCATTTCAATACCGGCTGACGGCCGCCTGCGGGTGGCAAGTTGTCAGGATTCAACCACACTGGTAGGCAAGGGGCCGGTGCAGAACCTACCTGCAGAGCCCGAGTGAGCCGACTATATCCATGCCAAACACAGCGGAATCACTGCCCAAGTACAACTGCGAATACATTGATTCGCAGGGACGTCAGTGCGGTGGCGACGCGCAGTCGAACGGGCTGTGCGGCTGGCACGATCCGGATGTCCCCAAGGAATCCGAACAGGATCGCATTGAACTGGAGAACTGGGCGCGCGCAAATCGGCCCATGGAAGGCTTCAAGCTGGCGCATGCGCGCCTCGATCATGTCAACCTGGTGAATCGCGGCAAGAAAGCCGGCTACAACCTGCGTTACGCCGATCTGTACCATGCCCACCTGCGCGACGCGCACCTGTTTCACATCGATCTGCGCGGCAGTTCGCTGGTCAAAGCCGACCTGAGCGGCGCCAACCTGAATTGTGCAGACCTGCGTGACTGCAACCTGCTGGGCGCCAACTTTGACCAGTCCAAGCTGGAACACGTCGAGTGGGGCGAGTTCATCTGCCAGGAGGTGGAAGCGCTCAAGGCACTGCGCAACGGGCGCAAGAGCCACGCCATGGACCTGCTCAGCCAGGCCGAGGAAATCTATCGTAACCTGCGGCGCTGTTCCGAGGATCGCGGTCATTTCGACCGTGCCGGGTTTTTCTTTTACAAGGAAATGATCATGCGCCGGCTGCAGATGCCGGTGTATTCCATGGAGCGCTTCCTGTCCAAGATGGTCGATGTGTTCTGCGGCTATGGTGAGAAACCGGACCGGGTCATCATCAGCGCACTGGCGCTGATCTTCCTCTGCACCGTCGGGTTCTATTTCCTGGGCATACACTACGGTGACCAGGTGGTCGCGTTTTCGCCGACGGCCACATACCAGGAGAATCTCCTGTCCCTCGGTTACTGCGCGTACTACAGCGTTGTGACCTTCACCACGCTGGGGTATGGCGACATGACGCCCTTCGGCTGGTCTCGCCTGCTGGCCTCGTTCGAGGCATTTACCGGGGCGTTCTCAATCTCCTTGTTCGTGGTCGTGTTTGTGAAGAAAATGACCCGCTGAACAACTGCTACCCCG
>JBFJWR010000254.1:0-3062 GCA_041623535.1 Pseudomonadales bacterium | reverse complement strand
AATATCAACGATTTTCAGGCGGATGCCCTGCGGCGTGGTGGCCGGGCTTTGCATCGGAAACAGGATGTCAGTGTTGTAAGCCTGTCCGATCAGGAACGTGCGGCGGTCTTCATCGGTGTTGGGTCCATGCTCGCTGCCGATAACCCCGCCACCGCCATGATCGGTGCTGTACAGCACCAGCCATTCCTCGCGCTTGTTCTGGCGGGTACGCTTTTCCAGCACCTTGCGGATGCGCTGCAGGCGCTCGGCAGTCGAGCGCAGCGCGCCCAGGTAATTCTCGTTGTCTGCCGAGTAACAGCAGGCATGCCCGGCGTGGTCCACGTCATCGAAATGGACGAAGATCGCGCGGGCGTCGAAATCCTCGCTCTCCAGCATCGACACGACGGTGGTTTCCACGTCATCGTCGCTGCCAAGATCAAACCAGAAATCCGTCATGTCATTGGTCAGGATTTTGCTGTTGATGGCATCCCAGTTGGCGATGGACGCCGTCTTGATCGTTGGGTCATGCTCTTTCATCAGCGCAAATATCGGGCGGTATGTGGCAAAGTCCGGGGCCACGAATTCGTTGCTGATCACCCGGTGCTTGTCGCACCACACGCCGGTGAGCATGCTCGCCCAGCCCGGACCGCTGAAGCTGATGTCGCCGGTAATCAGGTTCCAGTCCGCCCCCGAGTTGTCACTCCCTGCCGACAACTGCTGCAACCAGTCATCACCCGACACCGAGCGCTCACTCAGCACCCGGCGCAGCGCATCCGGACGCGTACCATCAATGCCGATGATCATCACCCGCCGCTCCACGGATGGCGGCACGGCCCAGGCACTGCCCGCCACCAGGCTCAGGCCCAGCACCAGGCTGACAAACGAAGGGAGAGTGGTTCGCTGAAAGGTCATTACGGATTCCTGCGGATTGTGGGACGGACGTTCTTCTTTCCAGGCCCTGATTCTGGCCGGAAAGCGGGCGCTGCGCAAGAAATGACCAGAGCGCGCCACCTGGGGCGCAGGTTTAGCGACGCGCCGCAAAAAAATCGCGCATCAGGGCCGAGCACTCGTCTGCCAGCACACCGCCGGTGAACTGCACCTGCCAGTTCATATGACATTGCTGCAACAGGTAGATATGGCTGCAGACCGCGCCGGCTTTCGGCTCGGTTGCACCGAACACCAGGCGACTGACCCGCGCATGGATCAGCGCACCGGCACACATGGCGCAGGGTTCGATGGTGACGTACAGGGTGGTATCGGTCAGCCGGTAATTGCCCAGCGCGGCGGATGCGGCGCGCATGGCGACGACTTCTGCATGGGCGGTCGGATCATGACTGCGTACGGGCTGATTGAAACCCTCGCCCAGTACCTGCTGTCCCTGCACCAGCAAGGCACCTACCGGCACCTCGCCATGGCCACGACCCTCGCGCGCCAGTTCCAGCGCCCGCCGCATCCAGGTTTCGTCCTCCGGCCGGACCGGGCCACCTTGGATCACCCCCACTTGATCGTTGACATGTGTTTCCACCCGATTCTTATCTCGATCCTGCCTCTGTACATGAGCTGATGCCTCGTCCAGCCAACCCGGTCAGCCAAGACCAACAATAACGCCTGGTCGACCCTCGAGCATTTTCAGCACGGCTTCAAAATCAAGTTCAGACTTACTGAGGCGCATCAGTTCTTTGCTGGCAATCGCTTTCTTATCTTCTTCATTGAACGGAATACCCCGATAGCCAGATACGATCATTACTGGACTCTTGAGATTTCTTTTGCGCATTTCGTGCACTATGTCCAGTCCCGTTTTCGAGTCATTCAGTTGGTAGTCAAGGATGCACAGGTCCCAGTTCGTTGCGACAAGCAATTCCATCGCGTTTTCAAAATTCGCGACCTGCACCAGGCAAAATGGCAATTCGAATGGCATCTCAGGATGTTGCTTGAACACTTCAGACAAAATTTCGTAATCTTCCTCGTCATCCTCCACGACCAAAATTGAAGTCACTTTCGTATTCTTCTGGATCACCCCGCCCTTTTCGACAACTTCCAGAATGTTGTGCTTGAGGATCTCCCAGGACAGATTCTTCTTCGCAATAATACGGAGATTCCGCTCTCCTAGCGTTTTGAAATCTACCGGTCGAAAATCGAGCCCTGTATGTCCGGTAATCATGAATGCCGGTACTTCTGACCCTCGCCTGAACATCGCATTGATGAAATCGAGTCCTGTTTGTCCCGACCCGGCCAGCACATAATCAGCAATGAAAAGGTCCCATTCCTGATCACCAGCCATCATGACGGCTTCTTCATAGCCCGTCGCTTGCTGAATATTGAGCTTAAGATTCCAGTCTTCTTTTGCGCCACCATGCAGCATTTCTTCAAGAATCAAAAAATCATCGCCATCATCCTCAATCACGAGCACATTTGTCGGGATGACTGAATCCTGAATGTTTAGCACCATTTACGCCTCAAATCGTTTTTCAGAAAATGATCGTTTACATCTCTCGGAAAACGCCGTTTGGCGCCGTCTTATTTCTGCCCATTTCACTGCAAACGTCCTCACAAATCCGGAAGTTTGCATGTCGCTGCTTGTTTATCGATTGTCAGCCTATAACCAATTTAGACCAGGATCCGATGGGGGAAGCATCGGCCAACCCAACTATTTTTCGGGCGGCAGATCGACAACAACGACCAGGTACAATCAGCCCTGCCAGGTGCGTGTGTGACTGGTGCTTAAGATGAGCAGAAAATCCAGAGTTTGTAGCGACTTTGCAACCTATATACGACCATATAGCAGCTACTTACGTGACTATCTTATTCCCACTCGATGGTTGCGGGCGGCTTGCTGGACACGTCATAGGTGACGCGCGAGACACCGTCCACCTCATTGATGATACGGGTACTGACCTGCTCCAGGAATTCGTAGGGCAGGTGCGCCCAGCGCGCGGTCATGAAATCGATGGTTTCGACTGCTCGCAGCGCAATCACGTACTCGTAACGACGGGCATCACCCATCACGCCCACCGAGCGCACCGGCAGGAACACGGCAAATGCCTGGCTGGTCTTCTCATAGAGATCGGCGGCCCGCAGCTCTT
>JBFJWR010000253.1:0-3087 GCA_041623535.1 Pseudomonadales bacterium | reverse complement strand
TGGCTGATAGACAACCGTGGCATCGCGTACGCAGCCTTCTTCCTGGTAACGACGCAGACCATCGCCAGCCACCGTGCGTACGTCCTCATGCAGCAGGCCTGCGCCCAGCAGTTCCCGCACCAGCCAGGCGATGCCACCGGCACGCCGGAACGCGTTCACGTCGGCACTGCCATTCGGGTAGACGCGCGCCAGTAAAGGCACCACTGCCGACAGCGCTGCAAAGTCATCCCAGTTGATAACGATTCCTGCTGCCAGAGCCATCGCCACCAGGTGGATGGTGTGATTGGTGGATCCGCCACTGGCGAGCAATGCCACGATGCCGTTGACCACGGCGCGTTCATCGATGATTTCGAACAGCGGCGTCGGCGCTTCACCGTGGGCGCCGATCTCGACCAGGCGCTGCGTCGCCAGCCGCGTGTACAGGTCCCGCCCCGGATCATCCGGATTGAGAAACGTGCCGCCGGGAAGATGCAGGCCCATGACTTCCATGAGCACCTGGTTCGTATTGGCCGTTCCATAGAACGTGCACGTGCCCGGGCCGTGATAGGCAGCACACTCGGCTTCGAGCAATTCCTCGCGGCTGGCCTTGCCCTCGGCATAGAGTTGCCGGACACGCGCTTTCTCGGCATTGCTGTAGCCGGTGCGCATGGGACCAGCCGGCACGAAAATACAGGGCAGGTGTCCGAAGCGCAGTGCGCCGATCAGCATGCCGGGCACGATCTTGTCGCAGATGCCAAGACACAGCACCCCGTCAAACAGGTCATGCGACAGCGCGATCGCGGTCGCCGTCGCAATCACTTCACGACTGAACAGCGAGAGTTCCATGCCGGCGCGCCCCTGTGTGACGCCGTCACACATGGCGGGCACGCCGCCGGCAAACTGCGCGACCGCGCCTGCTTCCATGGCCGCCTGCTTGATCAGCGCCGGGAAGCGTTCGTAGGGCTGATGGGCAGACAACATCTCGTTATATGCCGACACAATGGCAAGATTGGAAGAGCGCGTCACCGCGAGTATTTTTTTCTCTGCATCGGCCTGCGCGGCAATGCCGTGGGCCAGGTTGGAACAGGAAAGACGATCGCGCACCGGCCCTTGCCGGCCGGCTTCGCGCATCTGCGCTACATAGCGCTCCCGCGTCGCCTGGCTGCGCGCAACAATCCGCTCCGTGGTTTCGCGTAATACCGAATGCATCATCGTGAGGTCCAATACACGTCAACGGGTACCTGCTGCTGGGTAAGAAAATACGCGGCGGGCATGCTGGCGGGCTCCGGCGCTTTCAGCGCTGCCTGGTAAACATCCCATTTGGCCGCACCGCGCAGGTGAAAAATGATCTGTCGGGCATCCAGCAGGGCGCCGGGCCCCAGGCTGATGCGTTGTCTTGGTTCCTGCGGCGCTTCGTTGGCGACGCACACCGATGACTCCGCAAATGCATCCCGGGTTCCGCGCTGTCCGGGAAACAGCGACGCGGTATGACCGTCATCACCGATGCCCAGCAACACAACATCGAATGGGCGTGGCAACGCCGCGATGTTCGCCGCTATCTCTTCACAGGCCGCACCGGGCAGGGCAGCGCCGTTGTACAGGCCGGTAAAGCGCGCCGCAGCGGCGGCCGGCTCACTCAGCAGATTACTGCGCACCAGGCCCTCGTTGCTGTGTTCCGAGTTGCTCGCCACCCAGCGCTCATCGGCAAGTGTGATATGTACGTTTTCCCACGGCCACTCCGCGAGTGCCAGGCGCCGGAACAGCGGCACAGGCGTGCTACCGCCGGATACCACCAGGCTGGCACTACCGCGCATGGCCAGCGCAGCAAGTACCAGTTCATTGATGCGCGACACCAGTGCATCGCACCACGGGTCGGTGCCGGCAAAACAATGTTCCGTCGGCATCACGAATCTGCCGCCAGTGCTTCATGCCACTGGTAGCCATCACGCTCTATCAGTTCATTGGCGCGATCGGGACCCATGCTGCCCGCTTTGTACAGGGTTGGATGCGCGTAATGTGCTTCCCAGCCGGCCTCGATCGGATCGATCCACGACCAGGCGGTTTCGATTTCATCGGCACGCACAAACAGGGTGGAGTCGCCGCGCAGGACGTCCATCAGCAGGCGCTCGTAAGCAACCCAACGTCTGCGGCGAAACGCGTCGGCGAGGTTCAGGTCCAGGGGCGCCGGATGCAGGCTCATGCCCTGACCTGGAATCTTTGTGTTGAGCAGGAGCTCCACACCTTCATCCGGTTGCAACTGAATGACCAGGCGATTGCTGATATGCGGTGCGCCGGTATCCTGGAAAATCCGGTGCGCAACCGGCTTGAAGTGCACGACGATTTCAGAAAATCGTTTCGACATGCGTTTGCCGGTACGCAGGTAGAACGGCGTGCCGGTCCAGCGCCAGTTATCCACTTCAACTTTCAGCGCGACGAAAGTCTCGGTGGCTGATTCAGCGGATACACCTTTTTCAAAGTAGTAGGCGGGCACCTCGCGGCCATCGACCGCGCTCGCCGTGTACTGCCCGCGCACGGTCTTTTCACGTACCGTGCGTCCTTCCAGTGGTCGCAGGGCCTGCAGCACTTTCAGTTTTTCATTGCGCACCGCGTTCTCTTCGAAGCGCACCGGCGGCTCCATTGCGGTCAGACACAGCAGTTGCAGCAGGTGGTTCTGCACCATGTCGCGCAATGCACCCGAACGGTCATAGTAACCGCCACGATCCTCGACACCGATGGTCTCGCAAACACTGATCTCGACGTAATCGACATGCGCCGCGCGCCACAGCGGTTCAAAAATTGAATTGCCAAAACGCAGTGCAAGTAGGTTCTGTACCGGCTCTTTCCCCAGGTAATGATCGATGCGGAATATCTGTCGCTCGTCAAAGACCCGCGCAACCTCGCGGTTCACCCTTTGGGCCGAGGCCAGGTCCGAGCCCAGCGGTTTCTCCAGTACCAGTCGCGTGGACGAGTCGACCAGCCCGGCATTCGACAGCGAGGCGCACACTTCGTGATACAGGGCGGGCAGGGTTGCCAGGTAAAAAACACGCTGGGATTTTCCGTCATCCTCCAGGGCCGCCGCCAGCATTGTGTACTGATCCGGTTGCGATG
>JBFJWR010000252.1:0-3098 GCA_041623535.1 Pseudomonadales bacterium | reverse complement strand
GATCCGTTGCAGACCCTGAGCAGCAGCTACGAAGTAGCCATGCGCGCCGGCGACATCTCGCGGCATCGCCTCAAATCAATCCTGCTCCAGGAGGCCGATGCAGTCATTTCGGTGGATGCCACGGACGTGTTCTGGGCGGATTTCTCCCGCTTTGAGCACAGCGTGGAGGTCGGCAGGCAGGCGACACGGCAGGCGCTGCCGGCGATTCGCAGACTGATGGAAAAAGGCTGACCCCCGGATGCAGCGGCCAGCCGCGCCTAGCGAAGTTCCAGCAACAGGTTCTGCGTTGCATTGGCGATGACGCCGGACTCGTCCCAGATACGGCTTTCGGCCATGCCGACACCGAAATCCTGGAAGTGCGTTATTGCATCCAGGCACAGCCATTCGCCACGTGGCGGGCGACGGATATTCACCGTCAGGTCGGGATTGGTAAACGCGTACTTTTTTGTATCGAGCACCATGCTGATGCCGTTCCCGGAATCCGCCACCGCCATGAGTCGTTGCAGCGGACTCACTTCTTCGCCGGCAATGAGCGGCACGCGTTGCCGCATCCACATGCGGGTGCGCCCAGTGTGACCGCCACCTGATTCCAGCCGCAGCTCCATCGCCGTGTGATAGCCGACCTCGGTCACAAAGAAATCGAAAGCATAGGCAGTTGCGGATTCCGGTGGTCGCGGAACGAAAGCATCCAGTACCGGCAGCGGGCCGGTTGCGATGGGTTCGCGACGCAGTACGAGTGCACTGGCACGGGCAACGGCCTGCTCCTTGCCAACCTCACGCAGTTCCGCAACCAGGATACGGCGGCGCTTGCCGCCGACTGCTTCCCGCACATCCACCACCAGCCGGGAGACCGGGACCGGACGCAGCAGGTCCGTGCTCATGCGCACGATCTGCGCGTCACCAGCCAGCCGCTCGAGTTCATGCATCAGCAGTGCGATGGGCGGCCCGGCATGCTGGAATCCTGCGTGCCAGGGCCCGCAAGTTGAATCGCTGGCAACAAACACTTCGCCTTCGCGATGGAAAAAGGCACCTGCTGCTTCACCCATCCCCCAGTGCCTCCTGTACCAGGGCTGCTGCCGCGTCCGCAAGGTCGAGTTGCAGCGCAGCCGCGTGACCCCGCTCCGACATCTTGTTCCAGGTCTTGCGCACGATACTGATCACCTTGTCGTGCGGATGGCGGGCAGCAAACTCACCGAAGTAATGCTGCAAAAAGACCAGGCAGGCAACGTCTTCCACGGTCTGAACCTCGACATCGCGCTTGAGCTGTTCCTTGCGCAACATGCGTTCCACCCGCTCGATTTCCGCATTGTCGTAACCCGCCCGGCGCATGACCCCGGCAGCAATTTCGGCATGCAGGCGCGAGAGTTCCAGGCGCCAGCGCTTGTAGCCGGACCGGTCCATCGGATATTCGTCACGGGGAATTTTCCAGCGCTGCACATGCTGGGCACGCACCGCGATCTGCAGGGCTTCAGAGGGGGCGGGCTCCAGAAGCCGGAGCCGTTCGCTCATGCGCTGGCCATAGAGCAACTCCTTGGGCCAGTCACGACCATCCGCACTCTCCTGGTTGGGATCCTCCGCGTTCAGTGCGTCGATGGCTTCAAGTGTGCCCTGCAATCGGGTTGCGACCATGTGGAATTCCTATTTATTCAGCCAAAGATCCGCCTGATCGACGGGCTTGCGCGACATACAGGGCGACCTTCTGCGGCCTGCCTGCGCCGGAGGCGACCAGGGCAGCATCATGGTACCCCGGCTCCGGGCATTGCGCCGACCCGTCCTGCCGCACACCGCAAGCTGTAATTGACAATAATTCTCATTTGCATTAACTTGAACTCAACATCACATGTCCAACCCGTACGGATATTCAGAACCATGTATGTATGTGTCTGCAGACGCGTGACCGATCACCAGATTCGCGACCTGGCCCTGGAGGGTCATTCGCTGGAGAGCATCCAGGCGAAAACCGGCGCCGGCATGCAGTGTGGCACCTGCCTGCAGGAAACCTGCAACGTGATACTGGATGCCCAGGCGGAAGCTCCCGGGCACAAGGCCCCGGTGGTACAGATCTACAATGCCTCCCGCTGAGTCTACCGCAGCGCGCAACTGAACCGGCCAGACCTGCGTTGTTCCGGCTTTACGGATCACGTCCACTTTGACCCCCGGCCCGGTCCGGCAAATAATGAAATCTTCAAGCACACACCGGGGATCGGACGATGAAAGGCGACGACAAGGCCATCGAGTTTCTGAACAGGATACTCGAGAACGAACTGACCTCCATCAATCAGTATTTTCTGCACTCTCGAATGCTGGAGGACTGGGGCCTGAAGTCGCTTGCCGAAAAAGAGTACGAAGAATCCATCGATGAAATGAAACACGCCGATGCACTGACGCGGCGGATTCTGTTCCTGGAGGGTTTACCCAACCTGCAGGAACTCGGCAAGCTGCTCATCGGTGAGCATCCACAGGAAATTCTGGAATGTGATCTGCGCATGGAAAGAAAGGCGCACACCGACCTCAAGGAGGCAATTGCCTACGTTGAGAGCATCGGCGACTACCCCAGCCGCGACCTGCTCTCGTCCATCATGGAAAGCGAAGAGGAACACATCGACTGGCTGGAAACGCAGCTGAGCCTGATCCAGCGCGTCGGCATTGAAACCTACCTGTCGGAAAAAATATGAAGCGGTGTGCATTCCGCTGCATGTGCCATTGATCACCGGGTTCCTGGCTGCCTAGCGGTAACGATCCGGATCCATCTGGTAGCGGTTCCAGTCTTCCAGGCTGATCACATCCCGCGTAAAACCGGCCGCGCCCGCCACATCGGTACGGGCGACGCAGCGCAACTTTTCCGGCCCCGGCCCAAGGTGGCGCGCGGTCAGCCGGATGCCCATGGCCGGATCAGCGAGTACCGAGACAAACCGGCCGATGCCCCAGGGACTGACCCGACGCCCCCCGTCACGCCAGAACAGGTATAACTCTGCCTGGGTCGGAAGCGCCCAGCTACCCGGTGGCTCCAGTTGCTGGCAGTGCGCATGGGCCTGCTCCCAGGTGACCTCCCCAACCGGCTGCCAGGGCATGGGGTCGGTAAATGCCAGGCCACTGTC
>JBFJWR010000251.1:0-3210 GCA_041623535.1 Pseudomonadales bacterium | reverse complement strand
TTGCCCGGCAAGCAGTTTCACGCGGATCGGCTCGTAACCGGCGATCAGCAGCACCGCCCCGGCTCCGGAGCCCGCGGCAACTTCCAGTTGCACGCTGTATTCCTTTTCCTTGCGGTCAAATGGCAGCAGGACATGACGGGAAGGCGGAATGTTGGCGATATAAGTACGCATCCGCGGATGAATCTTGCAGCCAATGCGCAGCAGGGTTCCGGGTTCCCAGGCAGCAGTCTGTTCCTGCTCCACGCCCGGAGCCATCAGGCCAAAGTCGAACTGAACCCCGAGCTCAGAATCGGAGGCAAAAATATTGTGATCAAACTTGTCAGAGTTCAGAAAACGAATTGTCGAACCGGGATGACCCACCTGTATGACACTGGTGAAATTCTTGTTCAGCTGGTCGACCACGACATCCGGTGCTGCTTCTTTACCTGCCGGGACGGTCGGCGAATAAAGCACTCCGGCGACGGCCGGCCGTTTGCTGAATACGATCTTTGCAGATATTTCAGCGGCGGTCGCAACTCCCTGCACGCTCATGCCCAGCAGCACGGTCATGATTACCGCCGTAACTCGGCGCATTCTCAGTACTTCCATATAGCCTCCCAAATCACTCACGGATCACTTGCCGGTATGGCCGGTCGCTCAATGCGTACCTCCTGGGTCAGTGCACCCATAAAGGCCACCAGGTCGGCAACTTCCTGATCGCTCAGATTCAGCGGCCGTATCAACCGGCTTTTACCGGCGGCAGGACCGCCGCCCCGATTGTAGAAAAGCACGACCTCCTGCAGTGTACCTATCGAACCATCATGCATATAGGGCGCGCTGAGCGCGACATTCCGCAAGCCGGGGGTTTTAAACGCACCGTGAAGGCTGGCTTCGTTGATCACGCCGCCCCGCCCGGCATCGCCATTGTCCGCCTGGCCAAGATTGTGGAAGCTCTCGTCGGTGAAATTCGGCCCGTCATGACACTGCACGCATTCGGCCTTGCCGGCAAACAGTGCGAGCCCCCGGCGGGCAGCCGGGCCCAGCGCGTTCTCCTGGCCGGCGATGTGGCGGTCGAACGGCGTATCATCCACCACCAGCGAGCGCTGAAATGCCGACAGGGCACGGCCGATCTCCGGCATCGTGAACTCTTCTTTTCCGTAAATGGCGGCAAACTGTTCCCGATACCACGGCACCGCGCGTAGCCTGGGTAAAAGTTCCTCGGGAACCATGTTCATTTCCTGGCTCGACTCTATCGGCATGAGGGCCTGTTGCTCCAGGCTCGTAGCCCGGCCATCCCAGAAAAATTTAACGTTCCAGGCGAGGTTGTACAGGCTGGGCGTGTGGCGCGCCAGCAAAACACCCTCCGCTCCCCGGGAGAGCGCCAACCCGTCACCCAGGCCGAGATCCGGGTTGTGACAGGTGGCACAGGAAATATTCTTTTTTGATGAAAGGCGCGGGTCGAAAAACAGCACCTTGCCCAGGAACACCTCGGCATCCGTCGGTGGTTCATCCTGGGGATAGAGGACATCATATGCGTCTGGCGTCCCCAGGGGCGTGGCGCCCCATGCAAGGCGTCCGCCCTGCACCAATAAGCCCAATACGGCGATAAGAAGAACTACAACTCGCATTATCGATTCACACCCCTGTACACAGAATTCAGCCGAACCCGACTTTGCCCACTATACTGGACTGGCTGGCTCCGCTTGCAGCAAATATACGCAGTACAGACAGATTCAGGAAGTCGCCGAAAATATCATGCGTATCCGGAACCGCATCCTGCTCGCCTACGTACCCATTGTAGTCCTTGTGCTTTTCGTCACACTGGGCACCACGCACTGGTATGCCAGTGATTTGTTGTTCACCAATTCGGAAAAACAATTCAATTCTCTCGCCTCTGCCCAGGTGCATCGCCTGCGCTACATCGTGCAACACCAGAAAGAACGATTTGCGCTGATTGCGTCCCGTACCCGAATGCGCAAACTGATACACGACCACCTGAATGCCCCGACCACGGACGCCACCAGCAACATCCTCGCGATACTCAATGATGCCCAGAGCAGCCTGGACGAGTTCAATGCCATTGGCGTTACCGATCCGGATGGCAACTGGATCGCCACCACGGACCCCTACTGGTTCCCGGACAAGATGGGAGATGTGCCCTGGTTTGATGACGCACTGCAGGAGTCCGGCATCTATGCATTCCAGATGGATGAAGAAGGTTTCCCGGGCATGCTCATCGGCGGCCCCGTAATCCTGGATGACGAGGTGATTGGCACCCTGATCATTCACGCAACCCTGGAATCGATCACGCGGGCAACGGTCGACTATACCGGTCTCGGGGAAACCGGGGAAACCCTGCTCGTCATGCGTAACAAGCATGGCCATGCGCTGTTCCTGACCCCGACGCGGTTCGATCCGTGGGCCGCCCTGAAACGGACCGTGAGCAAGTCGGAGGTAGAAAAGACCGTCACCCAGGCACTACTGGGTAACGAAGGGCTGTTTCCGAACGCCGTTGATTACCGCGGCATACCCGTGCTTGCCGTGACCCGCTTCATCGATGACCTGGACTGGGGCGTGGTCGTCAAGCAGGATCTGGAAGAAGTTCTGCGCCCACTGGTCAAGATTCGCCGGGTGACTTTCGGTCTGGCCATCATGGTACTGCCCCTCGCCGGACTACTCATCTACTTAGCGTCGCGCAGTCTGAGCACACCGATCACGAAACTGACCCGGAAGGCACGAACCTTCCATCAGGAGAACGTAGATGGACCATTGACTGAGACGTATGCGAATCATGACGAGGTTGATCTGTTAGGAAAAGTGATGGAGGACATGACGGCAGCCCTGTCAGCAGAGAAACGAATGCTGGAAGAACGCGTCCATGAACGGACCCAGGAACTGGAAGCTTCCACCAACCTGCTTGCAGAGACCGAGGAGCGCTTTCGTATCGCGGTGGAAGGCTCTTCCGACGGCCTGTGGGACTGGCCCGATGTATCGCGACCGGAGATGTGGTTTTCACAGCGGGTCTATGAATTACTGGAACTGGAAGACGGCGCCATCGCGCCAAATATTGATGGCTTTGGCGCCCTGATCGACCCCGAAGTACGCGCCAGCATCATGCACCGACTGATGAATCTGGCACAGGACGGCGGTACGCTGCAGGATGAATTCCTGATGCAGACCGGCAGTGGTGACCGCCGCTGGTTCGCATTGCGCTGCGTTTGCAAGAAAGAT
>JBFJWR010000250.1:0-3236 GCA_041623535.1 Pseudomonadales bacterium | reverse complement strand
TCTTCGGTTTCGCCGGAACGGTGCGAGATCACCGCGGTGTAACCGGCTTCCTGAGCCATGCGAATGGCATCCAGGGTTTCCGAGAGCGTGCCGATCTGGTTGAACTTGATGAGGATGGAGTTGGCAATGCTCTTGGTGATGCCCTCCTGCAGGATTTTCGTGTTGGTTACAAACAGATCATCCCCCACCAGTTGCACCCGGTCGCCAATCAGGCTGGTGAGCTTGGCCCAGCCGTCCCAGTCCTGCTCCGCCATGCCGTCCTCGATGGAGATAATCGGATAGCGGTCACAGAGCCCGGCCAGGTAGTCGGCAAAACCGGCTGCATCAAACTTCTGCCCTTCGCCCGCCAGGTCGTAATGCCCGTCGCGATAGAACTCGGAGGACGCGCAATCCAGCGCCAGGGTCACGTCTTCGCCCAGTTTCAGGCCGACAGTTTCCACCGCGGTGCGGATGGCCTCCAGGGCTGCCTCGTTCGACGGCAGGTTGGGCGCAAAGCCACCTTCATCACCTACCGCGGTATTGAGGCCCTGCTTGCGGAGCACCGACTTCAGGGCGTGGAAAATCTCTGCACCATGGCGCAGGGCCTCGGCAAAGGTCGGCGCGCCCACCGGTTGCACCATGAATTCCTGGATATCGATATTGTTATCGGCATGCTCACCGCCATTGATGATATTCATCATCGGCACCGGCATGGTCAGGCGCGTGTTGCCGGCCAGTTCCGCCACGTGCCGGTACAGTGGCATTTTCCGGTCTATTGCCGCGGCATTGGCCACCGCCAGCGATACCGCGAGTATGGCATTGGCACCCAGCGAGGATTTGTTTTCGGTTCCGTCCAGGTCAATCATCGCCTGGTCGATCGCGCGCTGATCATTGGCATCGCGACCCTGCAGCAGTTTGGCCAGCGGCCCGTTGACGGCACCTACCGCCTTGAGCACGCCCTTGCCCAGGTAACGGGACATGTCCTGATCGCGCAACTCCAGTGCCTCACGGATACCGGTGGACGCACCGGACGGCGCACAACCCAGGGCCTCAACGCCACTGGCGAGACGCACCTGCGCCTCAACGGTCGGGTTACCACGGGAATCGAGAATTTCCCGGCCATGAATTGCGACTATCTCTGACATAAAACCTGCTGACTCCGTGCGGTTAAGGGGGTATTACGCGGTATCCAGGGGCGCGAAGCCCTTGACCAGTTCATCCATCGCCTTGACCTGGGCGAGGAAGGGCTCGAGCCGGTCCAGGCGCAACGCGCAGGGACCATCGCAACGGGCCTTGTCGGGATCCGGGTGTGCCTCGAGAAACAGTCCGGCGATACCCTGCGACATACCGGCCCGCGCCAGCTCGGTCACCTGGGCGCGCCGTCCGCCAGCGGACTCAGCCTGCCCACCCGGCTGCTGCAGCGAGTGGGTGACATCAAAAATGACCGGAAAACCAGTCTGTTTCATGATGCCGAAGCCGAGCATATCGACCACCAGGTTGTTGTAGCCAAAGCAGGAGCCACGCTCGCACAGGATGATTTTCTCGTTCCCGGCTTCGCCGAACTTGGTGATCATGTGCCGGACTTCGGCCGGGGCAATAAACTGGGGCTTCTTGATATTGATGATCGCACCGGTTTCAGCCATGGCCACGACCAGGTCGGTCTGGCGGGCCAGGAATGCCGGCAACTGGATGACATCCACGACTTCCGCCACCGGCTTCGCCTGGTAGGGCTCGTGCACATCGGTAATGATCGGAACACCGAAACGATCCTTGATGTCCTGAAAGATCTTCAGACCCGCTTCCATGCCGGGACCCCGGTAGGAGTTCACCGAGGAGCGGTTGGCCTTGTCGAAACTGGCCTTGAACACGTAGGGAATGCCCAGTTTGCCACACACCTCGACATATGCGGCGCAGATTTCCATGGCCAGTTCCGGGGATTCCAGCACATTCATGCCACCAAACAAGACGAACGGCTTTTCGTTGCTGACCGACAGGCCGGCAACTTCGATAGTACGTTGAGACATGCAGCCTCCCTGCCAGAAGTGCGAAGCGGTATTACTTATTCTTGTGCAGAAGCGCCGCTTTTACAAAGCCGGTGAAAAGGCCATGGCCGTCGCGGGGGGTGGAAGTGAACTCGGGGTGGAACTGGCAGGCGACAAACCAGGGGTGATCCGGGATCTCGACCACTTCGACCAGTTCACCGTCCTCCGAGCGCCCGGCCATGCTCAGGCCGTGCTCAACCAGGGTGTCTGTATAGCGGTTATTGACCTCGTACCGGTGCCGGTGCCGCTCCACGATCGTGTTCTTGCCATAACACTGCGCGGTCAGTGAATCGTCCTGCAGACGGCAGGTCTGGCCACCCAGGCGCATGGTGCCACCGAGATCGGAGGCCTCGTCGCGGACTTCCGTGTTGCCCACCGCGTCGGTCCATTCGGTGATCAGGCCGACCACGGGATACGGCGTCTTCTTGTTGAACTCGGTGCTGTGGGCGCCTTCCAGGCCCGCCACGTTGCGGGCGTAGTCAATGACCGCGACCTGCATGCCGAGGCAAATGCCAAGATAGGGGACCTTGTTCTCGCGGGCGAAACGGACCGCCTCGATCTTGCCCTCGATGCCGCGCTGGCCAAAGCCACCGGGCACCAGGATGGCATTCACATCGCGCAGCGAGGCGGTGCCTTCGTTCTCGATTTCTTCCGAATCGACGTAGCGGATATTCACCCGGGCGCGGTTCTGCAGGCCGGCATGGATCATGGCCTCGTTCAGAGACTTGTAGGCATCCAGCAGGTCCATGTACTTGCCGACCATCGCGATGGTGACTTCCGTGTCCGGATTCAGCTTGGCATCGACCACCCGGGTCCATTCGCTGAGATCAGCCTTGGCGCACTGCAGGCCGAACTTCTCAACCACGATATCGTCCAGTCCCTGCGCGTGCAGCAGCGCGGGAATGCGGTAGATGGTGTCGGTGTCTTCCAGGGCGATGACCGCGCGCTCTTCGACGTTCGTGAACAGGGCAATCTTGCGTCGCGCGGAAGCGGCAATGCTGTGATCGGACCGGCAGACCAGTACATCCGGCTGCAGGCCGATGGAGCGCAGTTCCTTCACCGAGTGCTGCGTCGGCTTGGTCTTGGTCTCACCCGCCGTGGCAATGTAGGGAACCAGCACCAGGTGTACGATCAGGGCACGCTGGGCGCCCAGTTCCAGGCGCATCTGGCGAATGGCTTCGAGGAAGGGCTGCGACTCGATATCGCCCACCGTAC
>JBFJWR010000249.1:0-3252 GCA_041623535.1 Pseudomonadales bacterium | reverse complement strand
CTCGTTCCATACATGGCGACCCAAGTTCTTGGCTTCCAGCAATCCCCTGCGATTTCACTCGAATGCCGGCCTGGACGACACCCTCGGTGCCGTTCGCGCCAGCCTCAAGACCGGCGGCAAGATCCGCGGCGGCAGCTTGCAGGAGCTACACAAACTATACCTCGACAGCTTCGACTGGCGACTCGGGCACGCCGGGTACCAACTGGAGGCCTGCGATTCCGGTGAAGGACGGCAACTGGTGTGGTCGCCACGCGACGATGACACCCGGCGCCTGGTCATCCGGGTATCCGAGTGGCCACGCAGCGCCTCCGACCTCGACCCGGGCCCGCTGCGCGAACGGCTCAGCCGCCTGCTCGAGGCCCGCGTGCTCATGCATGCGGCGCACATACACAGTCGCCAGTATGCGCTGGAGGTCACCAACAAGCAGGGCAAGATCGTCCTGCGCATAGAAATTGCCGAACACTTTGCGCACGATGGAACCGGCTCACAAGGCACTTCACTGGGCACCTGGATCACGCTGCTGCCACTGCGCGGGTATGCCAAGATTCAGCAGCGCTCTGCCGCCCGTATCAGCCGGCTGGCCGGAATTGCACCACAGTCTGAAGACCTGCTGCACGCTGCCGCCGGTGCCTGCGGCATACGGCCCCTCGATTACAGTTCGCGGCTCAGCGTAAAGCTGCGGGCGAAAGACCCGGCCTGGAAATCACTGGCCGTGATCCTGGACGCCCTGCTGCGCGGCCTGCGGCACAACGAGCAAGGCATGTGCGATGCCATCGACATTGAGTTCCTGCATGACTTCCGCGTGTTCGTGCGCCGCACGCGGGCCGCGATTTCCGACATTCGCGGCGTGGTGGACAAGAGTACGCTGGCGCGCTGGCACCACGAGTTGCGCTGGCTGCAGCAACTGACCGGCAACAGCCGCGACCTCGATGTGTACCTGCTCGGTATTCCGGATTACCGCAAGGCGCTGCCCAGCCAGCACCGCGCCGGACTCGACGCATTCGTCACCTACCTGACGCGCGAACGCAGTCGCGCACACCTGGAGCTCACGCGCGGCATACGCTCGCAGCGTTACACCTTCTTTTGCAGTGAGTTTGCCGCCTTTGTTGCCAGCCTGAAGAATCCCGCGCTGGCCGGCCCCGCGCATGACCTGCGCACTGGCGACCTGTCCGCCGACCTGCTGCAGCGAGCCTATCAACGCGTTCTGGATGATGGCCGGCAGATCGATGCAGACTCACCGGCCGAGGCGCTGCATGACCTGCGCAAGCGCTGCAAACGCCTGCGCTACCTGCTGGAGTTTTTTGCCTCGCTGCACCCCGGTGATGATCTGACCCGATTCGTGCGCGCCCTGAAGGGTCTGCAGGAAAACCTCGGCAACTTTCAGGATTACGAAGTACAGGCTGACACCCTGCAACGCATGAGCCTCGAAATGATGGAAGAACAACTTGCACCACCGGAAACCTACCTGGCGCTTGGCGTGCTGATCGAGCGACTGCATGACCGCGGCCGCCAGGCCCGCGAGGAATTCGCCGATCGCTTTGCCCGCTTCGACACCAAGGCAACGCGCAAGCGCTTTGCGCGCATCTGTGGGCCCGCATCATGAAAGTGATCGCCGTGTACAACATCAAGGGGGGCGTCGGAAAAACCGCGACCGCCGTCAACCTGGCCTGGCTGGCCGCGCGCAATGCCCGGGTCCTGTTATGGGATCTCGATCCGCAGGGCGCCGCGACGTTCTATTACCGTGTCAAACCAAAAGTCGCCGGTGGCCTGGAAGGCCTGCTTGGCGGTGACAGCGAACTGGCGGGCGCCATCAAGGCTTCAGATTTTGAGAATCTCGATATCGTGCCGGCGGATTTTTCCTATCGCAACATGGATGTCGCGCTGGACCACACGAAAAAACCGGTCAAGCAGTTGCGGCGCGCACTGAAAATGCTACGCGGCGAATATGACTTCGTGGTTCTGGACTGCCCGCCGAGCATATCGCTGGTCTCGGAAAATATCTTTCACGCCTCGGATGCATTGGTGGTGCCGGTGATTCCGACAACGCTGTCATTGCGCACGCTGAAACAACTGCTGAACTTCTGTCGCAAGCATGACCTCGACGACCTGCCCATCATGCCGTTCTTTTCCATGGCCGACCGGCGCAAGCGCATGCACAACCAGATCATCTCGGAGCGGCTCGGCAAGGGGAAAGGCTTTCTGCGCACCAGCATTCCGTACGCCAGCGAGGTGGAGCAGATGGGGGAACACCGGGCGCCGCTGGTCAGTTATGCCAACACCGCAATCGTCGGCGCATACCAGAATCTCTGGCGTGAAATCCAGGCGCGCCTGATCAATATCCGGCCGAACGACCGCTAGCGTCAAGCGGCGCTTACTCGCCTTCCTCGGCGGCAGCGGCTTCAGCTTCTGAACCGCGCTCGACCGGTTGATAGCCCGGCATGTTCGGATCCAGTGCCGGCAGGCGGGGTGGCTTGTCGAGCGTGAAGAACGTATCCAGCTTGTTGTTGAAGCGCTCCTGCTCTCTTTCCATCGACATGTAACGATCCGCAGTGATCTCGTTGCTCTGCAACTGATCTTTCAGGATCACCGGGTGGATGAACACCATCAGGTTGGTGCGATTGGTGTCGATGCTGGTGCTGCGGAACAGGCGCCCGATATAGGGAATATCGCCCAGAAACGGCACCTTGGTTTCGTTCTCGGTGACGTTGTCCTGGATCAGGCCCCCGAGCACCAGGATCTGGTCGTTCTCGATCAGTACGCGGGTGCTGATCGAACGCTTGCGGGTCGTGATGCCCTGATTGTCGGTGCCGGTCGCCGTGGAGTCCACGGAAGAAACCTCCTGCTCGATCTCCAGGGTGATGGCATCCCCGCGATTGATGTTGGGACGCACGCGCAGAATGATACCCACGTCCTCGCGCTCGATGGTCTGGAACGGATTCTGCACCGCGCCGCCATCCCCGAGCGTGGACGAACCGGTCAGGATGGGTACGTTCTGGCCGACCAGGATTTCCGCTTCCTCGTTGTCCAGCGTCACAATGGAGGGCGTGGACAGCAGGTTGATATCACTGTCGGTTTCGATGGCACGCAGCAATCCGCGCAGTGAGCCACCCTTGATGTAACCAACGCTGAAACCGCCGCCAAAGGTAAATGCTGCCGGCGGACCGGCCGAAATACCGGTGCCGGAGGGCATGGTGCTGGCGCCACTGCTGCCGGCCACCACGCCATTCACGTTGCCATTCACCGGTGAGGTGG
>JBFJWR010000248.1:0-3256 GCA_041623535.1 Pseudomonadales bacterium | reverse complement strand
TCTCGGCGTGATTCAGTTCGCGAGCCGCCAGCGGGTAAAGCGTGCCGTTGATGAGTGTTGATTTCCCGGAGCCGGAAACGCCAGTGACACAGGTGAACAGCCCCAGGGGAATGTCGAGATTCACATCCTTGAGGTTATTCCCCGAAGCGCCCTCAATTTTCAGCCGACACACCACGTCGCGGGGCGTGCGCTTGCGTGGCAATGCAATGCACCGGCGGCCGGACAAAAACGCACCGGTAATCGAGTCCGGCGAGTTTTCAACTTCTTCCGGGGTCCCGGAAACCACGACCTGGCCGCCATGCGCACCAGCCATGGGCCCCATGTCCACGACATGATCGGCAGCGCGAATGGCTTCTTCATCATGCTCGACGACGATGACCGTGTTGCCGAGGTCGCGCAGGTGCACCAATGTATGGAGCAGGCGCTGATTGTCCCGTTGATGCAGGCCGATGGAGGGCTCATCAAGTACGTACATGACGCCAACCAGTCCGGCGCCGATCTGGCTCGCCAGGCGTATGCGCTGCGCTTCACCGCCGGACAGGGTTTCCGCGCTGCGGTCCAGTGTCAGGTACTCCAGGCCCACGTTGATCAGGAACTGCAGGCGGGCGCGGATTTCGCGCAGAATGCGGGCGGCAATTTCGGCCCGGCTGCCATCCAGTTGCAGGTTCTCGAAATAGGCGTGGCTCTGGGCGATTGGCCATCCGGAGATCTCCGGCAGCGCCTGCCCGGCAACGTAGACATGGCGTGCATCGCGGCAAAGCCGGGTGCCGCTGCAGGCGTGGCACCGGTCCGTGGAGATGTACTTGGACAGTTCATCCCTGAGCACCTGCGATTCAGTGTCGCGATAGCGACGTTCCAGGTTGGGAAGCACGCCTTCGAACGGGTGTCGTTTCTGGATGCGCCCGCCCCGGTCGGTCAGGTAGGCGAACTCGATGGATTCCTCGCAGCCGTGCAGGATGACGTTCTGAACGTCCTCTGTCAGCGACTGGAAGGGGGCGTCCATGTCAAAGCCGAAATGGTCGGCCAGCGAGCGCAGCATCTGGTAGTAGTACACATTACGGCGATCCCAGCCGCGAATGGCGCCCTCGCTCAGGCTGGATTCGGCATGGGCGACGACTTTCTCGGGATCAAAGAAACGCTTTTGTCCGAGGCCGTCACAATCGGTACAGGCACCGGTCGGGTTGTTGAATGAGAACAGCTTTGGTTCCAGGTCGCGGATGCTGTGCCCGCAGACCGGGCAGGCGTACCGTGATGAAAACAGCAAGTCATCGCGCTCTTCATCGAGGAAGGCGACCCCGACGGTGCCCTCGGTGAGCTGCAGGGCCGTTTCAATGGATTCGCTGAGACGCTGGGAAATATCAGGCCGCACTTTCAGGCGATCGACGACGACATCGATGCTGTGCTTGCGCTTCTTGTCGAGGGTCGGAAAATCGTCGAGATCGCAATTGACGCCGTCCACCCGTGCGCGGATGAAGCCCTGCGCGCGCAGCGACTCGGCCACCATCTGGTGCTCGCCCTTGCGGTCCTTGATGACCGGGGCCAGGATCATGATCCGCGTGCCTTCAGGCAGCGCCAGGGTCTGGTCAACGATCTGGCTGATCGTCTGTGCTTCCAGCGGCGCGTCATGATCCGGGCAGTGCGGAATGCCCACGCGGGCAAAGAGCAGCCGCAGGTAATCATGAATCTCGGTGATCGTTCCCACCGTGGAGCGGGGGTTGTGCGACGTGGACTTCTGCTCGATGGATATGGCGGGTGACAGCCCGTCGATCTGGTCGACGTCGGGTTTTTCCATAAGCGAGAGGAACTGCCGGGCATAGGTGGACAGCGACTCGACGTAGCGACGCTGCCCCTCGGCGTAGAGGGTGTCAAAGGCCAGGGATGATTTGCCCGATCCTGACAGTCCGGTAATCACCACGAGTTTTTCGCGTGGGATCTCCAGATCAATGTTTTTCAGGTTGTGCGTACGCGCGCCCCTGATTTCGATACGATCCATGCCAGTTCCCGTGCCTGTGGAAAAACAAACCAGTATAATGGTCGGGTTCCGATTACCCCACAGCTTTCATGGATTTTTCCGTGGCCCAGACTCAGCCAGCCGAAATTCGCGTGGTTCTTGCTGCTGCCGGCATCCTGTCGTTGCGGATGCTGGGCCTGTTCATGGTGCTCCCGGTATTCGTGTTGTTTGCCACGGCAGAGCAATCCGGTTCGAATTCCCTGCTGCTTGGTCTCGCGTTGGGCGGCTATGGCCTGACCCAGGCATTGCTGCAGGTGCCCCTGGGCCGGCTCTCGGATGCCTGGGGACGACGGCGGGTCATTGCCGGTGGCCTGTTGGTGTTCATGCTGGGCAGCGTGATTGCAGCCGGCGCTGACAGTATTCTGCAGCTGGTGATTGGCCGCCTGCTGCAGGGTGCCGGCGCAATTTCCAGCGCTGTGCTGGCCCTGGTGGGTGATGTAACCAGTCCGCGCCGCCGCTCCCTGAGCATGGCACTGGTGGGCATGGCCATGGGTGGAGCGTTTCTGCTGGCGCTGGTGATCGGTCCGGCACTGGGCAGTGCCGGCCTCAGTCTGAGCGGGTTCTTCTGGCTGGCAGCAGGGTTTGGCCTGTTGTCGCTGCTGCTGGTGACCGTCCTTCCGGAACCGGCAGTGCGAACCCGTTCCGTGGCTCCGCTGCGGGGCGCATTGCTGGCGGAACTGATACTCGCGGCGCGCTGGCGGCGTTGGAACCTGTCGATATTTGTCATTCACCTGCTGATGTCGGGCTGTTTTATCGCAATGCCGTTGCTGCTGGTACGCGAGATCGGCCTGCCGGTTGCCGAGCATGGCTGGTTGTACCTGACCACGCTGGTGGCTTCCTGCGTGCTGGCGATGCCTTTACTGGTGTTCTGTGAAAAGCGCTGGAGCGATACGGCGACCTGGCCGGTGGCTGCCCTGTTTTTCCTGGCGGGGCTGGGCTTGCTGGTCACGATGGAAATTACCCGGCTAACCGCGTGGCTCGGTCTGATGCTGTTTTTCGCCGGTTTCAATCTCATGGAGGCGGGCCTGCCGGCCGGGGTCAGTCGGCGTACCCAGTCCGCGAATCGTGGGCTGGTCATGGGGGTGTTCGCCAGCCATCAGTTTCTCGGGGCGTTTGCCGGCGGCGTGATGGGCGGTGGCCTGCTCCAGTTGGGTGGGCCGGAACTGGTCCTGCAGGGCATGCTGGTTGTCGCCGGTCTCTGGTCAGTGAGCGCCCTGTCGGGTGCGGGGGCCACCATGCCGGATG
>JBFJWR010000247.1:0-3286 GCA_041623535.1 Pseudomonadales bacterium | reverse complement strand
TCCAGCCCCCTGCGCAATTCAGCCCCCTTGCGCAACACGTCCTTCAGGAATACGTCATCGCGGAAATACTCCAGGCCGATGCGGCCGGCCACAAACGAAAGATTCTGGCCCCGAAATGTTCCCGTGTGGGTGCCTGGCAGCCACTTCTGGTCATGCTCCGGCTTGACCAGGTTCACCGCGATGGGCGTACCAAAGCCACCAAGACCCTTGGCCAGGCAGACAATGTCAGGATCCAGGCCCATGCCGTCAAAGCTGAAGTAGTTACCGGTACGCCCGCAACCGGCCTGGATGTCATCGATGATGAGCAGTGCGCCGAGATCGCGGGCCAGTTGCTGCAGTCCCTGCAGCCATTCGCGACTGGCCACGTTGACCCCACCCTCGGCCTGAATGGCTTCCACCAGGAAGGCGGCCGGTGGTTCCCGCCCCGAGGAACTGTCCGTCAGGCGTGCCCGCAACTGCGCGAGCTGCTCCATGCCGCAGCCCAGTTGGCAGCCGGCACAGGGCGTTTCGCAGCCAAAAGGCTCGTGGTCCACGTGTTCCAGTGGCACGCCGGAACCATTGCGGAAATACTGGTTGGTCGTGCAGGCCAGGGACCCCAGCGTCATGCCGTGAAACGCGTGATGAAATGCAATCACCTTGCGCCGCCCCGTCACCTGGCGCGCGATCTTGAGGGCAATCTCGACAGCATTGGTGCCGGTCGGCCCCATGAACTGCAGGCGATGGTCCATGTTGCGTGGCTCAAGAATCACTTCCACGAAGGTTTCAATGAACGCGCGCTTCGCCTGCGTGTGCAGGTCCAGGCTATGGGTGATCCCGTCCTTGCTGATGTAATCAATGATGGCGTCTTTCATGCGCGGATTGTTGTGGCCGAAATTCATAACCCCGGCGCCGGCAAAAAAATCGATATATGAATTGCCGTCCTCGTCCAACTGGCGGGCATTGGTCGCCGTGGCGAAGACAGCCGGATAGGCGCGGCAGTAGGCGCGATTTTCCGATTCCCTGCTTGTAAATATATCCATCTTTAATTTTCTCCTTGATCTTTGTTGGCCAGCACGGCCAGAGTCCTTTCTGCGCAATCGGCGAATACAACGCCCTGCATGAGCTGCCATGCATCCGGTGACGGCAGGCATTGAATGAATCAGACTGGTGGCGGCGCTCCCGCCAGGTGCGCATACACGCGGCCCATGCGCGCTATCAACGCATCGTTAAAATCGTAACGCGGGCTGTGACATGGTTCGGCGTTTCCGCTGCCCTGGTCAGCGCCCACCAGCGCAAACGCGCCGGGAATCTCGCGCAGGTAATAACTGAAATCTTCCGACGCCATGATGGGCACCAGGGTCTGCCCGCTGCGCCAGTCCGGTCCGAATTCACCCGACAATGCCTGCCGGTACGCCTGTGCCGCCTGCGGATGGTTGCAGGTGGTACCGTAGCGGGGGGTCATTTCAGCCTGCGCGGTCACGCCATAAGCCATCGCGGTATCACGCACGACGTCGGTGATCAGCTGCTCAACGAGGGGCCGACTGGCATCACGCGTCAGGCGAATGCTGCCACCCAGTACGACCTGGTCCGGAATCACCGTATCTGCACTTGCCGCGTTGATATTGGTGACACTGACCACGGCCGCTTCCTGGGGCGGCAGGCGCCGACTCACGATCTGCTGCAGCGCCAGGGTAATTGCCGACGCAGCCAGTACCGGGTCGCGGCACAGCTCCGGCTGGCTGGCATGGCCGCCGCGTCCCTGTACCTGGATGCGAAACGTACCATTGGCCGCCATCACCGGCCCGTCCGGACAGACCGCCTGCCCATAGGGGATGGCCGGCCAGTTGTGCCAACCATATATGCATGTCACGCCGTCGAGTGCGCCGTCCGCGATCATTTCGCGGGCGCCGTGACCGCCTTCCTCGGCGGGTTGGAATAAAAGCGTGACGGGCGCGGGAAGCTGCGCCTCGTGTTTCTTCAGCCAGCACAGGGCGGCATACAGCGTCGCAGTGTGGCCGTCGTGCCCGCATGCGTGCATGCACCCGGGAGTGCCGGAGGCGTAGTCGAGGCCAGTGGCTTCATGGATCGGGAGTGCATCGATATCCGCACGTAACGCGATGTGCGGACCAGCAGCGGAGCCGGCCAGTACCGCCACTGTGCCGGTGTCGGCGCAGGCGCGCCACGGAATCCCCAACGCAGTAAGGCGTTCACGAATGGACGCTGCGGTCTGGCTCTCCTGCCAGGAAAGCTCCGGTTGCTCATGCAGCGCATGTCGCAATCGGGTCGCACTCGCCACGCAATCTGCCCAACCCAGATCACTGATGTTGTCATCGGTGATTTCTGTCATGGGGTAATGATTGGCATACTCAAACCGAAGTTACAAGTTTGCGGCACACCGCGCGACGGCGGGCGGGGCGCCCGGCAAGGGGTCGGAGTGATTTTCTTCTGCCAGGGAAAGGGGCGTCTGCACGTTCCACGGCGCGGGCCTGCTGGTGAAAGAGAAATCACTCCGCCAGCTGCGCTCCGTTCTAGACTGTTTGCCACAAGACCGCCTGGCAGCAAGAGGCTGTATCGGAACCATGGCCGGCGTTATTTTTTTCCTGGTTTTCTCCGGCACCTTCCTGGGCGTCGGCCTGTTCCTGTTCATTGGTGACCTGGCCGGCAACCTGTCGGGAGCGTCCGGCGATCCGGCGTGGCAGGTTGGACTGGGCTTTATCATCATCAGTTCTCCGCTGTTTGCCTTTGCCACCTGGTCCCTTCGTCAGGCCGTGCGCAATCGCGCGCTGCCCGCCCGACCAAGCTACATCAAGCCGGCCCCTGCCAGGATTTTCTCGCAACAAAGATCACACCACCGGATCTGGTTCGTGTTTACCGCCCTCTGGAGCACGGTACCGATTGCCGTCGGGTATTTCGCCATCGTTGCACGCAAAGACCAGTTCGCGCTGGGCAGCATTGCCGTGGTGTTCGCCCTGGTGCTGGCGCTGCTGCTCTGGTCAGGCTGGAAGAAAGTCGGCACCTGGCATCGCTTTGGCGCCGTCCCACTGCACATCGAACGCCACCCGCTGACCCAGGGAGAGGCATTGGTCGCGTGGCTGGAACTTCGCGATGCAGGCATGCAGCGGCCCGAGTTCCTGGCCAGGCTGATCTGCGAGCAGGTTGAATACGTGCGGGTCAGCACCAACGATGGCACCAGCACCCGTGAGTCCGTCACCGAGCACTGGTCGACGAGCAGCACTATCAGGGGCCGTCCGGTGGGTTCGCGCACGCGGGTTGAAATTCGCTTGGACGTGCCGGCCAACCAGCCGGC
>JBFJWR010000246.1:0-3366 GCA_041623535.1 Pseudomonadales bacterium | reverse complement strand
TCGAAATGGGTTTGCAGGAATCCTTCAATCGCGAGGGTCGGTGATAGTGTCAGGAGCGCGCTGAGTGCCGGAACCGGAACCCGGCTCTCGTCCTCCATGGCTCCGGCACGGAACCGAGCCGGGCGATCCTTGGGAGACAGGTCACCGAGACCCCCGGAAATGGTGAACTTGCTGCCCCAGTCCAGACGCTGCTGGCCAACTTTCCAGTCGAGCGTGTTGCCTCCCCACGTATTTTTCCCAAAGGTGTAAAGGTCACCCAGCGCGATGCCGGAGAACCGGGACCGGCGGGTGAAGTTGTGCTCGCTCAGTGGTCGGTTGGGCGTGTAGCCATTGGTGCTATTGCCCCAGCGACGATTGCCGTCGCGCAACTCAGCGTCATACCATGCCTGCACCTGTCCCACGACGCCGAAGTCACCCCGCGTATAGCGCAGGTTGAGCATGCCCTTGAGGGTGGTGGATACGGGCTCACCCTTTTCGAAATTCAGGTTCCCATCGTCCTGGTTTTTGCCGCCCGGCGCGCTGCCGGTCTCGCCGACCTCCGTGGCATTCGCACCGGGAAGAATCTCCGCGTCCCGATCACTGGTGCGTAAGACCGTGCCAACCTGGGCCGAGCCGTTGATCTGCAACTGGCCACCAGCGAAGGGCTGGTCGAAAGCAAGGGCCGGCGTTGTCGCCAGGCTCAGAATGGCGCCGCGCACGGCAAGCGTCAGAGGCTTTGTGATATTTTTCATTTGGATTCCCTCTTAGTAGGTGGCGCTTCAACAGGGTTGCCGGACAACCGCTGAGCAGGTGCTTGTAATATGATGCAGATCGGGATTCTGAAACATGGTGTGGCCACCACAACGAAGGTTCGGTTTTCTGGTGTCTTTTGCCTACGGTGGGCGCCCATGCGGCGAACGCGCCTTTATTACTGCGGGAGTTCGCCGGAAGACTGGAGGTTCGTTTTGGGAACGGGCCAGCTAGCCGGAATTGGTGGGGATGGTCAAAGTCATGGCGAGGCCGCCGCGGGCGCCCTGGCCAAACGCCACAGTGCCACCGCATGCTTCCATGCGGGCCCGCAGGTTGGCGAGGCCGCGCCCTTCCTGTGAACCGTCTGTCTTCTGCAGTCCGGCCCCGTCGTCCTCGATGTGCACAAGGATGCGATTCTCTTTAAGCGACATGCTCAACCAGGCGGTTGATCCCCGCCCGGCGTGCTTGGCCGCGTTTTGCAATGCTTCCGCACAGCAGAAATAAACCGCTTGCTCGACTTCCGTGTCCCAGCGCCCCACCTCCTCGATCTGCGTCCGTACCGGCAGCGGGGCGCGTTCGGCCAGATCACGTACCGCCGTAGAAAGTCCATGCCGATCCAGGATCGGGGGGGAAGCGCCGTGCGCCAGTATCCGCAGTTCGTCCAGCGCTGCGGCGACATCTCCGTCCAGTTCGGCCAGCAGACTTCGTGCACGTGCCCTGTCGTGATCCATCAGTCGTTGCGCCACACTGATTTTCAGGCGTAGCGCGATCAGCCGCTGCTGTGCGCCGTCATGCAAATCACGTTCGATGCGCTCGCGTGCCGAATCCGCGGCATACACCACTTCGTGTTGCGATCTGGCCAGTTCCGCCCGGGTGCGCAGGCTCTCCAGCGCGACCCGCATGGAGTGCGTCATGGCCTGTGGGAATGCCGGTTCGTCACAGATCACCGGATCATGCACCAGGGCTGCGACAGTTTCTTTTTTGGCATTATGTACGATCGTGACAGCACGCCCGGTGTCCGCATCCAGCGTGCTCATGTCTACTGGCTCGCCCATCGCATTGACCCAGCAAGCGCGATCCTGCGACCAGAAGATCACCTCGAGGGTGGGGTCGCCCAGGGCATCAGCCATCATCTGCCGTAGCTGGCCGGCCTCGGGCTGACCGGTGAGGCCGGACACGAGTTGCTGCAGCGCATGCGCCATGTACAGCTGACCGCGCAGTTGCCCGAGCACGATAGCGGTTGGCACCAGCCAGAACGTCAGCGTCAAGGCCAGGCCACCGTAACCAGAAATCAGGAACGCGGTGATGCTCAGCATCCGGACAATGGAGGCGAACAATACTGGTGCCAGCATTTTTCGCATCAGTGGCTTGGCGCGCAACAACCGGTAGGCAAGCAATAACGCCGCTGCCACTTCCACGGCTATCCCTACCACCCGCATTGTGCCAAACGCCGCTCCGGCTACGAACGGGTGTTCGACGATCAGCAGCAGGTTTTGCGGGCATGCCGCCCCACAGTCCGCGAATCTGCCAGCGAAGGGAATCGAGCTGGAAGTGGTCAGGCCCAGAAGCCATACCAGTGGTAGCACCACCATGGCAATGGCCACGATAATCCGGGCCGGGCCGCTGCCAAGGCGGCCGGTGGGGAAAGCCAGCATCACCCAGAGCAGCATGGCCTCAACCAGCGGCCTTGTGGCCCGCCCGAACGTATACAGCGCCGGATTCGTGGTGGTTACAAAGACCTGCATTGCGTAGATGCTGGCCAGCGCGAACATCAATCGGTTGAGTGGCCTGCCGGGGTCGCGCAGCCGAATGGCGAGTGCGGCGCTCCAGAGCAGAAAGCTGCCTGTCGCCACTAACACCGCGTTCAGCATCTGGGCGTCAGAATGACCAAGGGTGACGATCCAGAGAATGCAGCAGGTGAGAAAGATGCCGACGAAGGGAAAAAACAGAGGATGTTCCGGCAGTTGCCTCATTCCGACGCTTGCGAAAGATAAATCAGGGTGGCGCGAACCCGCCGGCTGATGGCGTGGTCGTCAGTCAGCCCCAGGCGCGCGAAAATCTCGCTGACGTGCTTTTCCACGGCGCGCTGGGTGAGATGTCGTGCCCCGGCGATTGCGGCATTGCTGCGTCCTTCGGCCACGTCGCCGAGGATCTGCAACTGGCGACGTGTCAGGTCGTCCAGTGGCGACTGGCTCTGTCTGCGAGTCCTGACCAGTGCATCGATCAATCGGGGATCAATGCGGCATTCGCCTGCTGCCACGGCGTGGATGATGGATACGAGTTGATCCAGGTCGTGAATCTGGTCCTTGAGCAAATAGCCACGTCGCGCGGATCCGGATGCCAGCAATTCTTCCGCGAATTTCGCCTGCTCGAACTGGCTAAGCACAATCACGCCGATTTGCGGATGGCTCTCGTTCAGTGCGTGCGCAAGGCGGATTCCCTCGTCCGTATGCGTAGGCGGCATGCGAATATCGGTGATTACCACGTCAGGTGGGTCTTCGGCGAGTGCTTCCAGCAGCGACGAGGGCTCGGTGTAACAACCAGCGATCTCGATTCCCTGGGCAAGCGACAGCATCTGGGTCAGCCCTTCACGGATGAGGAAGCTGTCATCGACGATCACGACACGCAATGTTGCGC
>JBFJWR010000245.1:0-3439 GCA_041623535.1 Pseudomonadales bacterium | reverse complement strand
TGTGGGTCGCGTGTCTGAAACCGGCAGCGTGCAGGTCACCGACCAGATGTTTATCGAACGCTACTCGCATGTCATGCACATTGTTTCCAACGTCACCGGCCGCCTGCGTGCCGGCCTGACGCCACTCGCCGCACTGCGCGCCGCATTGCCGGCCGGCACACTCAGTGGCGCGCCAAAGATCCGGGCCATGGAAATCATCGATGAACTGGAACCGGTCAAGCGCGGCATTTATGGTGGCGCGGTCGGCTACCTGGCATGGAACGGCAACATGGACACCGCGATCGCCATTCGCACCGGCGTCATCAAGGACGGCAGACTCTACGCCCAGGCCGGCGGCGGCATTGTTGCCGATTCCGTCGCTGCCACCGAGTGGGAGGAAACGCTGAACAAGGGTCGCGCCATGTTCCGTGCACTGGAAATGGTGAACCGCGGCTTACACTGATGCTTCCGCCGCCGGCACGGTCAGGGCAAAAAACTCCAGCAACAACTCCAGCACGCGCCGGGGTTTTTCCTCGTGCACCAGGAACGCCGCCCCCGGAATCTTGTCGAGCCCGTGGGTCTGTGGAAACTGCGTGGCCATCCGCTGTGCCAGTTCGACCGGAAACGTCACGTCGGCGGCCCCCCAGATCAGTTTGACCGGCGCGGTAATCCGGGCATGTGTCTGCACCATGCCATCCACAAGCTCCCACTCGACTCCGCGCAGGTAGGCAAACACGCCACGCAGGCCTTCAGGCCCGCCCAACAGGGGCACCACGTAGCGCTGCCGGAATTCCTCATTGAGCAGGGTCGGGTCGGAAAAACAGCCACCAAAGCCCAGCGCCGAACGCAGAAAGGTTTCGGAACGCAGCAGCAGGCGAAAAGCGAGGGTACTGCCGGGCAGGCCGACGGCCCGTTGGAAAAGCTCGATATAGGGCGGCCGGTGACCTGGCATTTCTGTATTCAGCAGCACCAGCGCCTGGCAGCGGTCGGGCTGCCCGGCCACCATCAGCCGCGTAATCGTGGCACCGGAATCATGTGCCACGGCGGCAAAGACCTGCACCCCCAACTCATCCAGGAACAGGCGCAGGGTCTGTGCCTGCACATGAAAGCGCAGGTCAGACGCATCCTCCCATTCGCTCAGCCCGAGGCCGGGCGCGTCCGGAATAATGCAGTCGAAACGTTCGCTCAACGCCGGCAACATGTGGCGCCAGCAGGCACCATGAAACGGCCAGCCATGCACGAGCAAAAGCACGGGGCCAACACCACAACGTCGGTAGGCAACCCGGTTACGACCGATTTCCTGGTAGTGCACGGGTAAGGCATCAAAATACTCGGAGGGTGTCATGGCCAACTTCTACAACACGCTTGTCGTCATTGTAGAACGCCGCAGCCGAAGGAAGCGCTCCCAGGACAGCCCGGTATCAGCTACTGAAACGACCGCTGAAATAAACCGGCGTATTGCGACTATTGACGATAGCCCGAACCAGGCTGCTCGTGTTCATGTGTTTCTTGGAAAGGAATCCGGCCCGCCGGCTGCCGATCACCGCCAGTGCCCGCGCGTCATGGTGAATGAGGTTCATGCCGGTACATAGCACGATCGCCGCCGAGGGATCACCCTGCAGTATCTGGCGGGCCAGTTCCGCACCATTCCCCTGTGCCAGGTGATAATCCAGCAGGTACACATCGAATTTCTGCCTGGCCATCTTGATCGCAGCGTCTTCTATGCTGGCGACCTGCACCAGGTCGAACTGGTACACCGGACTTTCGGCCAGGCACTCAGCGACAATCTGCCGATCATCCGCATCGTCATCCACGTGCAACAGGCGGATCGATGTACTGAGAATCCGGCGTAAAAACCCCGACAGCGTCGATGAGACGATCTCTTCCTTGCGCAGAAAATGAAGCAAGCCGCTATCAAGCAATGCATTGTCCTGCTCTTTCAGGGGCAGGTCCTCGCGCCCGGATACCAGCAGCATGGGCACCCGGCTGCCCTGCATGGCCAGGAAATGTGCCAGGTCCAGCCCGGTGGCCGTATCGCCACGCAGGTGATAGTCGATGATCAGAAGATCGAACTGTTCCAGCACCAGTAAACGCTGGGCAACTGTCAGGGTACTCGCGCAATCGACCTCCACGCGGGCATAGTCGATTTCGTGCAGGCCCTCGCGCAACTGCAGCTCGTCGTCGGGATCATCCTCCACGCACAGTACTTTTATTACAAAACCCAATATGAATCACCTTTCATAACGCTGAAAAGGATGGGCGATTTCTACTGCAAACTCAATGCCGTCTCTGTGTGGAGCATTCATTATCAGGCCGCTTCACGGCATAATTGTCGAATTCCGCGTCCCGACCGGCCTGCTGGCGGCATGCAGGGCCGGGCCGCCCACCGGTAACAACAGGTCAGCACCAGCATGCTACTCATGATCGACAACTACGACTCCTTCACCTGGAACGTCGTACAGTACCTGGGCGAATTGCAGGCTGAAGTACGGGTCATCCGCAACGACGAGCTCTCGGTGGAGGAAATCCGGGCCTTGCAACCGGAACGGGTGGTGATTTCACCCGGCCCCTGCACGCCCGCCGAGGCTGGCGTGTCGGTCGAAGTCGTCCGCCAGATGGCCGGCTCAGTGCCCATACTGGGCATCTGCCTCGGTCACCAGTCCATCGGCGAAGCGTTTGGCGGCCGCACCGTGCGCGCACGCTCGGTGATGCACGGCAAAACGTCCCTGATTCATCATGATGGGCGGGGCGTTTTCAGCGACCTGCCGTCACCGTTCACCGCCACCCGCTATCACTCGCTGGTGGTGGAACAGGAATCCCTGCCTGACTGCCTCGAGGTCAGTGCCTGGACGGTGGACGAGTCCGGCCAAGTCGACGAGATCATGGGCTTGCGGCATCGCGAAATCTGCGTGGAAGGCGTACAGTTCCACCCCGAATCAATCCTCTCCGAACATGGTCATGCCCTGTTGCGGAATTTTTTGGCCATGCAGAACGGAGCCCGCTCATGAACCTGCAGACGGCAATCAACCGAATCATTGAGGGCAACAGCCTCAGCGCGGATGAAATGGGCGACGTGATGCAGCTCGTCATGAGCGGCGAAGCCACCGGCGCGCAGATTGGCGGCCTGCTGGTCGGCCTGCGCATGAAAGGTGAAACGGTCGACGAGATTGAAGGCGCAGTGCGGGTCATGCGTGACCTGGCCAGTCGCGTCGAGGTCAGCACCGACCAACTGGTCGACACCTGCGGCACGGGCGGGGACGGCGCACGACTGTTTAACGTATCCACGGCCAGCGCCTTCGTGGTGGCTGCCGCAGGTGGCCGGGTTGCCAAGCACGGCAACCGCTCGGTCTCGAGCAGCAGCGGCAGTGCCGACGTTCTGGAGAAAGCCGGGGTACGCCTGGACCTGACCCCGGAACAGGTCGGGCAATGCATCACCGAAGTCGGGGTCGGCTTCCTGTTC
>JBFJWR010000244.1:0-3529 GCA_041623535.1 Pseudomonadales bacterium | reverse complement strand
GCCTGCTTTTTCATGATCACCGGATTCCACGGGCTGCATGTATCTGTTGGCGTGCTGTACCTGACCATCGTCGCAATCAAGGTGCTGCGCGGGGATTACGAGCGGCGGGGAAACTACCAGATTGTCGAGATTGCCGGTCTGTACTGGCACTTCGTCGACCTGGTGTGGGTGTTCATTTTCGCACTGTTCTACCTGTGGTAGCAGGAAGGGGGAATTCGTCATGGAACATGCCCAGGGCCAGCAGCATCCTATCGGTCTCTACCTGAAGATCTGGGCTCTGCTGTTCATCCTCAGCACGCTGTCCTACATGGTGGACTATTTCCAGTTTCAGGGACTGATGCGATGGTTCCTGATCATCCTGTTCATGTTCCTGAAAGCGGGGCTGATCGTAGCGGTCTTCATGCACATGGCCTGGGAACGGCTGGCAATCATCTATGCCATCCTGCTGCCGCCGGGCTGCATCCTGGTACTGGTGGGGTTGATGGCTGCCGAAGCCGATTACACGTTTCTGAGCCGGATTTACTACTTCAGTCAGTGATGCCTGACTGGCGTACAGCAGCGCCTGCTTACAGTTCCCGGATAACCACCTGGTGGCCACCACCTGCCGAGTGCGCTTCCTGCAACGCCTGGTTGGCTGCACTGACAAGAGCGGCAGCATCGGCCTGCGAGACACCCGAAACACTGGCCACCCCGATCGCCAGTTCGACGCCGGCTTCGGTGGCTTCCGGCAGACGAATTCCATCACAGCAGTGTTGAATGCGGTCAACAACCTGTGCGGCAGACGCACTGGATGCGGTCGGAAGTAATGCCGCAAAACTCGCCACGTCGTAGCGGGCGCAGGTATCGGCGGCACGGGTCGCATGGCGCAGGCCATCGGCAAATTCGTGCAGGACCTTGTCAAAACCCGCGTAATCCCCGCGTGGCAGCAGAGCCTGCATATTGTTGAAGCCGATCATCAGCAGCACGGCAGTGGAGTCACTGCGTCCGATCCGCGCCAGTTCGCCCGGCACACGCCGCTCCAGCACCTCGCGCGCATAGAGCCCGGTCTGCGGATCCTGGCTGAGCCGGTCCCGCAAACCAGTCCCGGCTTTTTCCATCTGCCCATTCGCAGCCAACCCGACCAGTGCGGCCAGCATCAGGCTGGTGACGGCCACCAGCAGCCACGGCAGCGGCATCCCCTCGCCCTGTGTGAAGGCCCCGGCGAGCATACCCTGTGGCGCGCCCGCAACGCTGTCGCGCAGCACCACCAGCAACACGGACACCATGAAGATGACTGCCACCAGTTGCGCATCCCGTCGCGGCAGCAGCAGGCAGGCCGTCAGCAACACGGGGGGCAACAGGATCATGATCGGGCCCTGAATGCCCCCGGTCATGTGGAAGAAACCAAGAAGATGCAGCCCGGTGAGCAGCAGCACCGCCAGCAGCAACCAGTGCAGGCGGGCCAGCGCCTCGCGGGGAGCGCGATCCAGCCACTCGGTATTCCGCAGCAACAGCATGACACCGGAGTTCACCACGGCAAACTCGATCAACACGATGTTGTACATCCAGGAAAAGCCGCCCCAGTGCGGCCACTGGTAATCATTCGAGGTACGGAGCAACACCTCAATCAGTAGTGCCGCGGCAATCGCAATCCAGTTACCGGTGCAGACCCAGGCAAGAATTGCCCGGTATTCCTCTGGCTGCGTGGGAATACTGCTGGAACGTTCCGTGCTCATTCATCAACTCCCCGGGGAAAACTGCTCGGCCATGGTGTTGTGCAGGCCGTACTAGTTGGCACACTGTTTAGGCACCAGATTGTGCGGTATCGCTGTTGTACAGGTCCACCTGATCGAACCACCGCCGACCAGGGTCGGCGTAAAAACAAGCGTCCCGTTCAAAAGCGACGGATCGTCAAATTTGACGGTCACAACACCGCCCGCGCTAACCGTCATGCTCTCGACATGACTGCCGCGGTAGCTGGTTGGTGCATCCAGGCCTGCCTCCGCGTTATTGTCCGGAAACCGGGCCTGGGACAGCGCATACTCGGCGATGGAAGACTTGGAAGCCGAGAACATCGTCATGCCCTCGGACGCTTTTGCCCGGGTCGCATATTCAAAGTATGTCGGAATCGCTGTAGCGATGATGATCCCCAGGATGGTGACGACGATCATCAACTCGATCAGGGTGAAACCGCGTTGATTATGTAGTGGCATACCGGCACCTGCGGGCGAACTTCTCATATCCGGAAAGTATAGGGAAAATGGCCTCATGCACTCAATACTAATACTTGCTCACCATGCCCGCCGGGCGGCTTAATGCGCCGGCCATCAGTAATCGTGCCAGTTGTTGCATCTGACCCACACTGAGCGCGCCCTGCGCCACGCTCGACCGGCACAGGTTGGCCGCCGCCACCGGAAATGCCGCCTTGCGCGCATAGCAGGCCAACGCGCCGTTATTGGCGCCCAGCAGGTCTTCTGCCAGCGCAGGGCTCACCATCCCCACCGATTCCCACACGGGCAACTGCACCACGTTGTGCAGGGCAGTGAGCAGCTTGGGACCGATAAACTGCGGCGGCATGCCTCCTCCAGTGTGTTCGGTGAGCAGGCGCCGGGCCGTGTCCGCGTAGAAATCCAGGAAACTGTTGCGCCCCATCGCGTCGGCGCGAAAGTGTAAAGCGGCGTTGTGCACTTTCTTATAACTGCGCAATCGCCCATCGTTGTTGGCCTGCACCCAGATTTCACGTCCCACCGCGCTGTCGCCTTGCGGCAGCGACAGGTGATCAGGATCAAATACCAGGACATCGGCATCGAACCAGATGACCTGCCCGGCCTGCGCACTGCGCAGCAGGTCACGTGTCCACTCCAGCCGCGCCAGGTCGCTGGCGATCACCGGCGTGATCCGGTCAGCCGGTTGCAATGCGTCCGGCAGGATGGAAAACAGTTCGTCGTCCAGCCAGCGGTACGAATAGCCCTGCTGTGCAGCCCACCCACGCACACTCTGCATGCAATCGGCCAGCCATCCCGTAGTCTCGGACGCGGGGCAGGATTGCAGCACCAGCGTGGCTGACATGTGCAGTGCCGCCTACAGCTCGCCCATCACGTAAGCCAGCACCTCGACCACCTGCTCCGGCGTCTGCGCCCAGGCATTCGCGGCCTGGTCCACTTCCTTGAGGGCATGCACGAGGGACTCGTCGTGCAGGGTGATGTACGATTTGCCGAGGGCAGCACACAGGCCGGCCTCGAACGCGGCATTCCACTGGCGATACTTATCGCCAAAACGGATCACCGCCAGATCGCACTGCTGGATCAGGGTTCGGGTGCGCAACGCGTTCACGCCTGACGATTTATGATCGCGCCAAAAGCCTTCACTGTCCGGCGCCAGCATATAGCCGGCAGCGTCACTGGCCTGGTGGTTGGTGACCGCCGAAGTGAAACGCAGGTCCAGACCGCGCGCCTTGGCGCCCGCGGCAATCTGCCCGCGCCAATCGGTATGAATTTCGCCGGAGAGATAGACCGTCCAGCTCATAAGAAACTCCGAGAATGAAATGACG
>JBFJWR010000243.1:0-3609 GCA_041623535.1 Pseudomonadales bacterium | reverse complement strand
TTGCCGAGCAGACCGGTCAGGGCGCGCATGCCACCGGTTACCAGCTGCGCCTCGAAGCGGTCCTCGCTGTCGCCTTCCAGGCGGATGTCTCCCAGGCGCACGGTACTTTGCTGATCCACTACCAGTCGCCCACCATCACTGAAAATCAGCAACGCATAACTGTCCACCAGGCTGGATACGGAATCTCCGGCGAACACCGGGTTGCCAAGCCGCAGCTTACGCACCGGCCTGCCTTTTGAAATGACCGAGACATGGCCCTGCAAGGTCGCCACCCGCCCGACCGCACCCTCGGGCAGGGCGCCCTGCTCTTCCAGGATCTTCAGGCCTTCCTGTGCGCAATCGCTACCACAGTGGCGCAGGTCAAAGCGGGCGTCTTCAACATCCAGCTTCACGCTGCCCGCATCGAAACGGTACACGCGTCGCTTCTTGCTATTGGTGGCGGGTCGTATGGTGGCCTGCAGTCCGCCCTTCGCCAGCCCCAGGCTGGCGCTGTCTGAATCTGCCAGGTACTCGGCAATATGCACCTCGCTGTTGGGGCGTATGGCCAGCTTGTTGTAATCCTGAAATTCGATGACCGAGAAACTGCGCGGGCCGGTCGTCAGGCGGTCTTTTTGATGCACCGGATCAGCGATCACCAGGTCCCGTTCCGGAACGCCTGGTCTGTTCACCACGATCTTGCCGCGATGAAATGCCACCTCGCCGACCGGCACGGGGTCAGCAGCCATTGCGCCGGCAGATCCCAGCCAGCAGAAAAGCACGCAGCTGCAGTAAAGGACTCGATTCATGGGTTCAGTCTCCGTCTGAAGAGATCGCTGTAGGCAAGATTACCGCTTGTGCAGGCATTTGTCCGGTCACGGCATTCGCCAGATGGAAATCCCGCCATGCAGCCCCGCCAGCGTTCCAATCTGAGCAAAACTGCGGCATTCTGCTGTACTGTTCAATTCACGTTCAACATGATGCGGAAAATTGCCATGAATGCCATGAAAGTGTCCCCCTGCACCCTGACTCTCACGATCGGCCTGCTGGCTGCCACGCCAATGTCAGCGATTGCCGCTGACCTGCCGGGCGCCAATCCGCTGCAAGGCCTGCAGGTGGGGGATGTCATTCCCGGTCAGTACATCGTGGTACTGAAGGACGCGGCCGTCCTGCGTGATCATCTGAGTGTTGGCGACAGCGCCACCGGCGAAACCCTCACCGGCATGATCATCAACACGATGGGCCTGCGTGACGGCGTGGTGCAAAGAATCTACGGCAGTGCGTTGCATGGATTTTCTGCAGCGCTTTCCGGGCCGGAAGCAAAAGCACTGGCGCTGCATCCACTGGTCAAGTACGTCGAGTCAGACGTCGTGATGGGTATCTCCGGTGCCCAGGCCAATGCACCCTGGGGACTGGATCGCATCGATCAGCGCGCCCTGCCACTGAACTCCCAGTATGGCTGGACCCCGAACGGCGCCGGCGTGCATGCCTACGTGATCGACACGGGCATACGCGCCAGCCATGAAGACTTTGCCGGTCGCGTCGGCAACGGGGCAGATATATCCGGTGGCAGCGGCTTCCTCGGTGGCGGCGGTGGCGGCGGTGGCGGTGGTGGCGGCCTGTTTGGTGGCGGGGGCGGCGGATTCTTTGGCGGGGGCGGCGGCCTGTTTGGCGGTGGTGGTGATGAAGAACAACCACCGGCGCAGGAACCCAATGACCCGAATGATCCGAGTTCAGCACCGGAAGACTGCAATGGCCACGGAACACACGTCGCCGGCACGGTGGGCGGCACCCGCTGGGGCGTGGCCAAAGGCGTCACGCTACACGGAGTGCGCGTACTTGGTTGTGCCGGCGTCGGATCGGGCTCCGCGACCGTGGATGGCATCGAGTGGGTGATCGATAATCACGTCAAACCCGCAGTGATCAACATGAGCCTCGGCGGCGGCGCCAGCCAGGCGACCGACGATGCGACCGCGCAGGCGGTTGCCCGTGGTATTACGGTCGTCGTTGCCGCAGGCAATGATGACAAGAACGCCTGCAACGATTCCCCGTCCCGGGAACCATCGGCCATCACGGTCGGTTCCACCGGCCGCACTGATGCACGCTCTTCCTTTTCAAACTGGGGCGACTGCGTGGATATTTTTGCCCCGGGTGGTGATATCGAATCCGCCGATTACAACAGCGACAGAGGATCACAAACGATGAGCGGCACGTCCATGGCAGCCCCGCACGTGGCAGGCGGCGCAGCGCTGTACCTGCAGGGAAACAAATCCGCCAGCCCCGCACAGGTGACCCGGGCGCTGGTCGACCGCTCGACCAAGAGCGTGGTCAAGGATCCAAAAAATTCTGTGAACCGCCTGCTGTACTCGCGCTGAGGCAGAAAGCGGTTGGATTGATTTTTTAATGACCAACTGTCGAGGTATTTTTCTAACAGGGTCGGGGTGATTGATGAAAAATCACTCCGACCCGTTCTATCGGCGCCTGCGAAGAATTTCCGATATGTTAATCTTGGGCGGTGAAAATAAATCATTCGCTCCTCCGCTCCTGCCTCGCCTGCCTGGTCTTTTTTTGCGCCGGCAGCGTTCTTGCTGCATCCGTCCCGACGAGTAACGCGGCCGCCGGCAATCCACCGGATCTCGCCACCCTGCGCGCCTGGGTCGCGGAAATGAAAGTCCGCGAGCGCGGCCCTTTCAAGCACATTCGCTGGTTCTGCAAGGATGGCGCGATCCTGGAACCCGTACCTTATGCCTGCGAAACACGCGGCGGCGGTGTACAGCATGGCGAGTGGAGTGAGATCACGCGCAAGGTGCGTGGTGCTGGCTATCCGATCGCCAACGTGCTCGCCGACATCACCCCTGAGCAGGTGATCGGTGCCAAGGCGATACCCGACTTCCTGTCCTTTCTGCTGATGGAAAAGTTCCTGATCGCCTTTGATGATGGCTGGATCTTCCGACGCGCGCGTACCTACCGTGGCTCCCTGCAGGACTTTAACGAGCAGGCCAGCGGCACCAATATCCTGCTCGCCATGCTGGGTGACCCGGTCATGCGGCAGCGCTTCACCCTGTTGCGGGAAGCCGCGCGCCTGCTGCCGCACGGCGTCTCCGCTAACGTGCTGACACAGATTCGCGGGCTGGCAACCAACCTTGCGGAACGCGATGCCGGGTTCGTCAAGATTCGCGACAAGATCCACGTCGCACCCGACGCCAGCGACGCGCAACTGGTCCGCGACTACGCCGCCAGCCCGAAGGGACAGATCAACCTGCAGGAAGACTACGAACTGCTGGCCGCCAGGATTGACCAGGCCTACCTGAACAAACCGCTGCCGGCCGCGCTGGACGGCCTCGCCAAACGTGTGTCCAACCAGCAGCTGGCCGGTCAGATCGGGGAATTCTCCACGCGCCTGCAAAGCGAAAGCTCACCGCAGGAACAATTCCGCCTGAGCGGCGATGTGCTGATTTTCATCCGCGAGAACCTGATCGATTTTGGCAAACCCAGCGTGCGCCTGCAGGCCCTGGATGTCAGTCTGATCGCCGGCGTGATTTCCTTTACCGCCAGTCGCGCGCTGCAGGAAGGACTGCCAGAAGCCAGCCGCGCGGAACGACTGGCCTGGGTGCGTGGATCAGCGCGCGCCGC
>JBFJWR010000242.1:0-3703 GCA_041623535.1 Pseudomonadales bacterium | reverse complement strand
TCCAGGCATTCCTGCAGCGAAGTGTCCATCGATTCGTTGTTCATCCGGTACAGCATGTTGCCGGCTTTCACGTCGACGTTCTCCTTGGTGACCCTCTCCACTTCCCGCAGCATGAGAATATTGCCCATGATGGAAGCCAGGAAAATCAGTCCGAGAAAAATCGCCGCATCCAGGTGCAATGTGTATTTCTTCATGGGTGGTTCTCTGCGTGCGTGATGCCCGACATGGGGCTGGGTTATTGGTTTGCGGTGCAGTTTATCGCAGTGGTGGTTTTTTTGGTCGTCCTGAGCGTAGCGCGCCAGCGCGGAGTCGAAGGATCTCGTTTGGCTGGGCACGATCTTGTTGGTCGCCAATCGTTCGAGGTCCTTCGACTCGCTGCGCTCGCTCAGGATGACGGTTCTTTTGTCGTCCTGAGCGTAGCGCGCCAGCGCGGAGTCGAAGGATCTCGAGCGACTTATCACGAACTTGTTTGTCGCCAATCGGCCGAGGTCCTTCGACTTCGGGCTGCGCCCTCCGCTCAGGATGACGGGTGGGGGGTGGCGTTAATCGGTCGGGGTCCTTCGACTCGCTGCGCTCGCTCAGGATGACGAAGTAAAAAAAAAGGGGGCGCGATGCGCCCCCTCCTTATGCGTACCGGGAAGCTACTTCGCCTCTTCCGGGCAGTTTTCCTCGAACATATCGCACTTCGGTTGCTGCGGGTTCAGTTCGTAGTTGGTGGGGTTGCTGCCCTGCAGGTAGTGCGCGCCGGGTTCGACGCGGAAGGTCGGGCCGGCTTCCACCGTGAAGTCGTCGCCGGCTTCCGGATCGACCGTGCTCAGGTACTGCCAGGTGCCACTTACTTCACTGCCACTCACTGACATCAGCATGAAACCCTTGCGCTTCAGGTCGATGTATTTCATGTGCGGGTTGACGGTGCGGATGCCGTCTTCGGCGGCTGCCAGTTCGGCAAGACCCGGCGACGTCACCGAGGTCACCACGTATTCGGCGGCGATACTGCCGCGACCGGTGACGCCATCATAATGCGCCGGGTTGTTCGGATAGCGGGTGATGTCATTGGCCCACGAGGTGTGAATATCGCCGGTCAGCACGACCACGTTGCCGTCCTTGCCGTTCACCGTTTCAATCGCGGTGTACAACTGGTCGCGACTGTACTGCCAGCCGTCCCACTGGTCGGTGTTGAAGATCACGCCACCCTTGGGGATCTGCCCGGGGCGCGATTCGTTCTCGGAAATATTACCGTCTTCCGGCGTGCCCACGATGTGCAGCTGCCCGACCATGATCTGCTGCGCCAGGATCTGCCACTTGGTGGCGCTGCCGGTCAGAACGCCGTTATCACCATTGTCGCCGTACAGCCAGGCTTCCTGCTCTTTGCCAAGCAGCGTGCGATCTGGACTGTTGATGCCGGCAAAGTCGGCCTGGTTCTCGGCCTCGTCGGTGTTTCGCAGCAGGCGCGTATCAAGGAAGATGAGTTCACCCAGGTCACCGAACGAGAACGAACGGTAGATACGGTATTTCACATCAAGCTTGCGGTCGGGGCGTTCCTTGTCATTCAGGTCAAGCAATTCAGCATCCGGAATATCCTGCAGTGCTTTGCCCTCTCCCACCGGACGAATGGGCATCCACTCGAAGAACGCGCGACGACCGGCATTCTTACGCTCGACCCATTCCACGCCACCTTCCGTGTCGCCAATCGTGCGCGAGGACGAACCGTCTTCGCCACCGTGGTTGTGCGCGTCCCGGCTCCAGGAGTTGTCAGCGGTTTCGTGATCGTCCCAGATGTTGATCATCGGGTAGAGGGTATGCAGTTTCGCCAGGTCTTGATCTTTCTTGTACTGCGCGTGACGGTCGCGGTAATCAGCAAGCTTGTAAATCTCACCTTCCGGGTCTGCTTCGCGCACGT
Source organism: Pseudomonadales bacterium (assembly GCA_041623535.1). Classification (GTDB taxonomy): domain Bacteria; phylum Pseudomonadota; class Gammaproteobacteria; order Pseudomonadales; family JBFGWM01; genus JBFJWR01. The sequence continues at coordinate 1,803 of JBFJWR010000242.1, read as the reverse complement.
CGCCATATTCACCGAAACCGTATTCGTAGATGTAATCACCGAGGTGCAGGATGACATCCGGCTCGCCTTCCTTGCCGACCAGGTCTGCTATCGCCTTGTACGCATTGAACTTGCCATGCAGGTAACTGGAACAGGAAACCAGTCCGAGTTTCAGCGGCTGCGTGCTGTCCTTGCCCAGCTTCGGCAGGGTCTTCGTGCGACCCAGCGGGCTGACCCTGGTGTCCGCGCCCTGTCCGACGGAGAACGCATACCAGTACGTTTTACCGGCCTGCAGTCCGGTGACATCCACCTTCACGCAGTAGTCACGATCGGGACGGGCCTTGGCCTCGCCCTGTTTCACCACGCTGGTCAGGCCCGGATCTGTCGCCACCACGTAGGAAACCGGCACCGTGCGCTTCTCATCGCCCTGCCCGGGAACCGTTTTCGGTGTCACGCGGGTCCACAACATGACGGAGTCCTGCGTCGGGTCACCCGATGCAATGCCGTGCTGGAAGGCAGAGCCAGACCCGTCATCTGCGCGCGAACCGGCCATGGCCGGTCCGGCACTGAGCCCCAATCCCATGCCACCGCCGGCAGCCGCCAGGGTTGAACCGCGCAGAAAGCTTCTCCGGCTGACCTTTTTCCGTATCATGATGGTGGGGCCTCACATTAATTGAATCTGAATTGGCCAGTATAGAGACCTTTCGTTTAGTTATTAACCTATCGAAAGATCGGGACAGGGAGTTACACGTTTGAGCAGCCCGGACACCGGCTATGCCCAACGCCTGGGGCGCCAGGCCCGCCAGGAGGATGGATACCTCTGCGAGACACTGCCCAACGGCTCCCTGCTGGCCTGCGTGGCCGATGGCATGGGTGGCGTGCCGGGCGGCGATCAGGCCAGCCAGGTGGTCACCAGGAGCATTACGGCGGCATTTGCAGTCGAATCAAGCCCGGATTCCGCATTCCGGCTGGCCCTGGAAGACGCCCGCTCGCAATTGACCGGTCTGGAAGAGGCCGACCCGGCGCTCAAAGGGCTGGGCAGCACGCTGACCTGCATCCTGCTGGAACCGGGCCCGCCGCCCGCCCTGCGCTGGCTGAATGTCGGCGACAGCCACCTGTACCTGCTGCGTGGCAGGCGCCTGCGCCACCTCAGCCAGAACCATAACCTCGGCGCCGTACTCGAGGCCCAGGGCGGTGAGACGCAACCCGGCGACCATGCGCTGGAACCGGCCATGTATTCACACATTCTGCTCAGTGCCGTCACCTCCAGCGAACCGGAGATGGTCGACCTGCCCACCGACCCCTTCCATTTGCAGGCCGGCGATCGCCTGCTGCTGGCCACCGACGGCCTCGATGTGCTGGCCCCGGATCAGATCAAATCACTGCTGAGTGGATCGGCAACGGCACAGGAACTGGCCGACACCCTGGTTGGTGCCGCGGAGGACACGAACCGTATCCAGCAGGATAACGTCACGGTGGTCGTCATCCTGTTGTAGGCCGGATCAGGCTGATGCGCCGCCAGTACGCTCAGTCCATTCCAGGAGTTTCTGCTGCAATTCCGACTGGTTGATCGGCTTGGCCATATGGTCGTCCATGCCGGCATCCAGGCTTTTGCGGCGCGCTTCGGCCATCACGTGTGCAGACAGCGCAACAATCACCGGTCGCGAGGCCAGTTCGCCCTCCCGCCGGCGAATCTCGCGGGTGGCATCGTAGCCGTCCATCTCGGGCATTTCGCAGTCCATGAAGATCAGGTCATACGCAGGCTGTGCAGCGAACACGCAATCGACCGCCTCGCGCCCATTGGCCGCCGTGTCCGGCTCGATG
>JBFJWR010000241.1:0-3740 GCA_041623535.1 Pseudomonadales bacterium | reverse complement strand
TCTTTTAAAACAATAGGTAACAATCCATTCTTAAAGCAGTTATTAAAGAATATATCGGCGAAACTGGACGCGATCACGGCGCGGAAACCGTAGTCATCGAGCGCCCAGGGGGCATGCTCACGACTGGAACCACAGCCGAAATTCTGCCGCGCCAGCAGGATGGAGGCGCCGGCGTAACGAGCCTGGTTGAGCACGAAATCCGGGTTCAGCGGCCGCTGGCTGCAATCCTGCCCGGGCTGGCCTTCATCCAGGTAGCGCCAGTCATCAAACAGGTTGGGCCCGAAGCCAGTGCGTGCGATGGACTTCAGAAACTGCTTGGGGATGATCTGATCGGTATCGACATTGGCCCGATCCAGCGGCGCAACCAGTCCCCGGTGACGCGTGAATGCTTTCATTTCGCTACTCCTTTCGGCCAGTCACGGACATCAACAAAATGACCGGCAATCGCTGCGGCGGCGGCCATGGCCGGGCTGACGAGGTGGGTACGCCCGCCCTGCCCCTGCCGACCCTCGAAATTCCGGTTGGAAGTCGACGCGCAATGCTCACCCGGTTCCAGGCGGTCCGGATTCATGGCCAGGCACATGGAACATCCAGGCGCCCGCCATTCAAAACCGGCGGCCAGGAAAATCTCGTGCAGACCTTCGGCCTCGGCCTGTTCGCGGACCAGGCCGGACCCCGGCACCACCAGTGCCTGCTTGATCGCGGGCGCGACCTTGTGACCACGCGCCACGGCCGCAGCCTCGCGCAGGTCTTCGATACGGGAATTGGTACACGAACCGATAAACACCCGGTCCGGACGGATCTCGCTGATCGGGGTGCCCGCCTTGAGACCCATATACACCAGTGCCCGGCGATAGCCTTCCTGGCGAACCGGATCCCGCTCGGCATCGGGGTCCGGCACCCTGCCGTCGACCGGCACGACCATTTCCGGCGAGGTACCCCAGGTGACCTGTGGCTTGAGCGCCGTGGCATCGAGTTCCACCACCTCGTCAAACTGCGCACCTTCGTCGCTGACCAGGTCGCGCCAGGCGCTCTCTGCAGCATCCCGGTCCGCCCCGCGCGGGGCAAAGGGCCGTCCGCGCACGTAATCAATCGTGGTCTGATCCACGGCCACCATGCCGGCACGGGCGCCGGCCTCGATCGCCATATTGCACAGGGTCATGCGCCCCTCCATGCTCAGGCCACGGATCGCTTCACCACCAAACTCGATGGCATAGCCATTGCCACCCGCGGTACCGATGCGGCCAATCACCGCGAGGATAATGTCCTTGGCGTACACGCCCTGCGGCAGCACACCGTTCACACGTACCAGCATGTTGGCCATCTTGCGCTGGATCAGGCACTGGGTGGCCAGCACGTGCTCGACTTCCGAAGTCCCGATGCCGTGGGCCAATGCACCGAACGCGCCGTGCGTCGAGGTATGGGAATCACCGCATACGACCGTCATGCCCGGCAACGTTGCGCCCTGCTCCGGTCCGATCACGTGCACGATGCCCTGGCGCCGGTCGGTCATGCCAAATTCCGTGATGCCGAACTCGCGGCAGTTTGCATCCAGGGTTTCCACCTGTATGCGCGAGACCGGATCCGTGATGCCGGCGATGCCTTTTTCCCGATCGGTGGTTGGCACGTTGTGATCCGGCGTGGCAAGGTTGGCAGCCACCCGCCATGGCAGGCGCCCGGCGAGGCGCAAGCCCTCAAAGGCCTGCGGCGAGGTCACCTCGTGAATCAGGTGCCGGTCGATATAGATCAACGCGGTACCATCCGGCCGTTCGCTGACCAGGTGGGCGTTCCAGAGTTTGTCGTACAATGTCTGAGCGGCCATGTGACCCTCCCCGTTTACTTCCATTTCCCGACACTGACTGACGTATCTGCTTACGTCAGTGCGCGGATCCGGCAGATCATCTGCTGCAATGACAAGCATGCTAACGCCCGGCGTAAGATTAAACAAATTGATATTTTTCATATTTCAAATAGAATTTGTTTATGGATCTGCAACAACTGCGCGCATTCCGCGAAGTCGCGCGCACCGGCTCTTTCTCGCAGGCGGCCGAGCGTTTGTTCCTGACCCAGCCGGCAATCAGCCATCGTATTGCCCAGTTGGAAGAGAAGCTCGACACCCGCCTGCTGGACCGGATAGGCCGGCGTTTTCAACTCACCGAGGCCGGACTGGCGCTGCTGGACCATGCCGACAGCATTCTCGGCTCGGTGGCGGATGCGGAACGCGCCATCCACAGGCTGTCCGGCGAGGTAACCGGCACCCTGAAGCTGGCCACCAGCCACCACATTGGCCTGCACCGCCTGCCACCGGTGTTACGCGAGTTCAATGGTCGTTACCCCGGTGCCCGGCTGGATATCATGTTCACTGATTCGGAGATCGGCCTGGAACAGGTGCGCACCGGCGCCGTGGAAATGGCCATCATCACGCTGCCACCGACCACGGACGCTTCCTTGCTGCTGACGCCGGTGTGGGCAGATCCACTGAGTTTTTTCTGCGCCACCACGCATCCACTGGCATCCCGGCAGCGCCTGAAACTGGCCGACCTGGTCGAATATGACGCCCTGTTGCCGAGCGAAAACACCTTCACCCGGCGCATCGCCAGCGAACTGTTCCAGGCCGAGGGCCTGCCCCTGCAGGTTTCCATGTCCACCAATTACATGGAGACGCTCAAGGTGATGGCCGCGGTGGGACTCGGCTGGACCTTGCTGCCCGACTCCATGCAGGATGACTCGCTGCATCGCCTGCCGATCCGCGGGGTTCGCCTGACCCGCCAACTCGGCTGCGTGATCCACCGCGACCGCACGCAGTCCAACGCTGCCCAGCAGTTCGGCGCCCTGCTGTTGCAGGCACAGGACGCCGCATGAGTATTTCCGTTTCGCTGATTCGCCTGCTGATCGAATCTGCTGCGGCGCGGGGCGTGGAACGCAGTACGTTACTGCTGGACGCCGAAGTGCCGGCAGATCTGCTGAAAGACCCGCAGGGTCGCCTCAGCCTGGAGGGCTACAACCGCCTGCATGAGCTGGCACTGGAGCGCTGCAACGACCCGGCGCTGGGCCTGCACATGGGCGAGACCGCCTCGGTCGCCGCCCTGAAGGTGATTGGCTACCTGTTCATGAACTGCCGCACCATCGAGCAGGCCATCACGGTATTCACCCGCTACCACCACATCATCAGTGACTGTTCCGACCCGGTGTTTCGCAAGGAGGGCCACCGCGCAACACTCACCTACGATTTCCCCCGTGGATCCGCAGCCTGCAACCGGGCACGGGCAGAGTTCGGCCTGACGCTCATCATGCGCATCGGCCAGGATCTGCTGGGCCGTAAGCTGGTGCCCCTGCAGGTTTGTTTCGAGCATGCCCGGCCGGAGTACGAAACCGAGTACCTGCGGATTTTCCACCATGCCCCACTGCGCTTCTCGGCGCCGGAAACCGCCATCGTGATGCCCACGGAAGTGCTGGAGGAAGAACACTCGCATTCGGACGATTCCATCTACCGGGTGCTGGAAGTACAGGCGGACCGCATGCTGGCAGCACTGAAGGAACGCGGCTTCGCCAGCCAGGTTCAGCGGCTGATCGCCGAGCAGTACCACGGCATCCGCCCCGACATGGAGACCATTGCCACCCGCTTCCACCTCAGCGCCCGTTCGCTACGGCGACGCCTGAAGGAGGAAAACACCACCTACTCGGAGGTCGCCGACCGCGCCGTGCACCAGGTCGCCTGCGACCGGCTGCGCAACCCGGAG
>JBFJWR010000240.1:0-3841 GCA_041623535.1 Pseudomonadales bacterium | reverse complement strand
GCCGCTGCCGAGGCCATGCAGTGACGGGCGTTAGGATCCAGGTTGTTGGTGCGGAAGCCGGCTTTCATCAGCTTGACCGCTGCATAGCCTTCCCAGATGGTCCACTGGCCGGAGCCGAACATCCCAACCGCCTGCGGCCCTTTCTCGCGCAGTACACGCTTGAACTGTTTGGCCATTTCGTCAAAGGCCTGGTTCCAGGAAACCGGCGTGAACTCGCCATTCTTGTGGTAGCGACCATCTTTCATGCGCAGCAGTGGCTGTGTCAGGCGATCTTCCCCGTACATGATTTTCGAGAGCGAGTAGCCCTTTACGCAGTTCACGCCGCGATTGACCTCGGCCAGCGCATCGGCCTGCGTGGCGATGATCCGCCCGCTTTTTACTCCCACTTCCACACCGCATCCCACCCCACAGAAGCGACAGGGGGCTTTGGACCATTTGAGTTTTGCCGACTCGGCGTCGGTGATGACGCGCTGCGCTTCCGCAGAGAAAGGCAGCCCGGCCGCGGCTGCCGCTGCGGCGGTTGCCGTGTGGGAAATGAATTCGCGGCGCCTGACTTTCATTGGTTCATCCTTGCAGACAAGGCTTCAGGGCATGCCCGGGGGGCCGACTAACAACTGGTACATCCAGACAACAAAGCCATACCCGCCGACAAAGAGTACGGCGAACACGGGGGCGATCACGGCCACAAACAGGAAAAAGCTCAGCAGCTCCTCTTTTCTCGTCGGAACCGGGTGCGCAGCTTCACTATCGGAATCGTTGGTCATGGATTTTCGTTGTCCCGCACTGGCGAAATTCGCAGAAACTACAGGCCGCCGTGAGCCGGGCGATCCCGCTGGTCGCTGGTGCGGCGAGTGCAACTCTGCCGGGCCATGGCTACCATGTGCCAAGTATAATGGCTGGATTGCGCCTGACCTTGATGCAGGTCAACAACAGCGCGTACGCGTAATGGAAGTTCCGGAAGCTGCTGTCCTCTCGAGTTCCGGGGTCGGAAGCCGGCAGCTGACTATGTCCCATTGGGCAGGTGCTGTATCTTTATCCCTGGCTCATCAAGAGTGACCCGTGGGCCAGCGTGTCGGTGTCAGTTGCCGGCCCGCCGCCTGATGAGAATGTGCCTGGAGACCAGGAATGGGAATGTTCGATATTGCGACCGATCCGGGCAGGATCTATCCGGATCAGGTGTTGCGGATTCCCACAACGTAAACACGGGGTATCCCAATGCGATGGAAGGGCGGCAGACGCAGCACCAATGTCGAGGACCGGCGCGGCAGTGCTCCCGTGGGCGCGCGTGCATCCGCCGGCGCGCCCATATTGTTGCGCTTGCTGCCCATGCTGTTGCGCACCCGGGGTGGTCGTTATGCGCTGGGCCTGGGGGTGGCGGGCCTGTTCCTGGCCTCGCAGTTTGGTGTCGATGTGGGCGCGTTGCTGGGTGCTGGTGGCAGCAAGCCGGTGGCCAGCCAGAAACCCAATCCCGCACAACAGGAACTCGCCGATTTTGTTTCAGTTGTGCTGGCCGACACCGAGGATACCTGGCAGGCGCTCTTCCAGGCCGGGGGACAGCAATACAAGGTGCCGCGCCTCGTGTTGTTCAGTGGCGCCGTCCGTTCTGCCTGCGGTTCGGCGGATTCAGCCATGGGGCCATTCTACTGCCCGGCTGATCAGAAGGTTTACATCGATCTTTCGTTTTACGATGACTTGCGCAGTCGCCACGGCGCACCCGGCGATTTTGCCCAGGCCTACGTGATTGCCCACGAAGTCGGTCACCATGTGCAGAATCTGCTCGGCACGTCCGGCAAGGTGCAGCAGGCGCGTAGTCGTGTGAGCGAGGCGGAAGGTAACCAGTTGTCGGTGAAGCTGGAATTACAGGCCGACTGTTACGCCGGGCTCTGGGGTTATCACGCGAATCGTACCCGCGGCCTGGTCGAGCAGGGTGACCTGGAAGAGGCACTGACTGCCGCTGCCGCCATCGGCGATGACCGCCTCCAGGAAAAATCACGCGGGCGGGTCAGCCCGGAATCCTTCACCCACGGCACATCCGAACAGCGGGTGTACTGGTTCCGGCAGGGTTATCAAAGCGGACGCGTGGATTCTTGCGATACCTTTGCGCGCGCGCAGAACGGATGAGCTTGATCCGGCCTCGTAACGACGCCTTCTGACCGTGGCAGCGGACAGCGTATCCATCCCGAGAACGGATGACTTTGCCCGAATGAAATACGCCATTCCGATCCTCTTGCTGATGGCAGCCATGGCTTTGCGTGTTGTGGCTTCGTTGGATTACTGGGACTGGTTCGACCAGGAATTCCCGGGCCTGTGGGACACCTCGCGGGTCGTGTTGAGCCAGGATGCCAATAACTACCTTGCCGATGCGTTTGTGGCCGCAGAGCGCCAGGCGCCGACGTGGGCGGAAAGCGGATTCTACCGGCCACCCCTCGCGTCCGCATATTTTCAGCTGCTTTTTCAGGCTGTGAATTTTGATCGCGCGGCCGCCTCGATGGTACAGAGCGTCGTGGCAGTCGCCGGGTATGCGTTTCTTTTTCTGCTCGCCTCGCGGATTTTCAGTTTCACAGTCGCCAGTTGCGCGCTGGCATTGCTTGCGCTGCATCCCGTGCTGATCTTTTTCGATACCTCATTCGAAGACTCGGTGCTGTGCTTTTTCCTGCTTTCGGCGGCGCTGCTGGTTCTGCATGCGGGCCTGGTGCGCGGCAGGGCGCATCATTACGTGTTTGCGGGCATGCTGTTCGCGCTTTGCGTGCTGACCCGGCCCAATACACTGTTGATACTGCTGCTGGCGACGGCCGTCCCGCTGTGGCGCATAGTGCGTAACGGTACAAAGCCCAATGCAGCGTGTCAGCCGCCATTGTCGGTGATCCGGGTCGCAATCCTGGCCGGCCTACCGGTTGCGGTCTCCGTGGTCCTGAACATGCTGTTGAACCCGCAGGCCGGGTCAGGCCTGTTTCCGCGCCAGTCGGTATTCGGGAGTTCCCCGCAGGTGGGTGCGCCGGAATTCGCACTGCTGGCCTTGCCCCTGGTCGGCATCGCCTTCTATTTCCTGCGTAGCTGTTTACGGTGTCGTGATGTGTCGGCCAGCCTGTATGGCGGACTGAGCGCGGCGCTGGCCCTGCTGGTGTACTGGCCCGCATATCCGCTCGTCATCGCGTTGGCCGGCTATTTATTCCTGGGGATGCGCAAGAACGGGCCTGTCGAAGCGGTGGAGTCCGCCGTCCTTCGCGGGTTTCCCGGCGGCGCCAGGGCGGTCGTTGCTTTGTGGGCGCCGGTGCTGGTGGCATTGACACTGTGTGCTTTGCACAATCACCGTCATGTTGGGGAATTCACGCTGGTTACCACGGCAGCCGGGCAGAACCTGTTCTGGGGTAATTCCCCTGACCCGGACTACCGGGTTGTATTGCAGGGCTACGAACTGGAGCCCTGGCTCTCCTACACGAACCCGACCAGCCTGCTGTTTGATCATCTGCAGAAAGACCATCCGGCCGCCTCGCTGGATAAGTCCATGCGCCTGGCAGCCAGCGCCTATTTTCGCGAACAGCCGATAGCGGTGATTGCGCAGAATTTTGCTGACAAACTGCTGCTGAGTGTGGCGAGCTACGAGGTGCCACGGAATCGGAATTTCGCGGTGCTGAAGGTTGCGTCGCCGGTGCTTGGATTGCCCTACCCGACGTTTCCGCTGGTATTGGGCCTGGGCGTTTTCACCTGCCTGTTTCTGATGCTGCGCTTAGGTCCGACTGGTAAGCAGTACAAACATGCAGCGGAGTTCGGGACATTGAAAGGGGGGCAACCGCTGCTCTGCATCCTGTTGATACTGCCGGCCTGCTCACTGGTCGCAACG
>JBFJWR010000239.1:0-3961 GCA_041623535.1 Pseudomonadales bacterium | reverse complement strand
GGGTCAGCGATAACCAGGTTGTGCACATCCAGGATGATATTGCCGTTGTCGGTTACGAATCCCTCCCGGTAGACCGGGTCGCCACCGAGTTTCACGAGCGCCCTCCCGACCAGGCTGCGGGCCATGGGGATGACCTCCACCGGCAGTGGGAATCTTCCCAGCGCATTCACCTGTTTGCCCTGATCGGCAATGCAGATGAATTCCTCGGCATTCTCGGCAATGATTTTCTCGCGCGTCAGCGCACCCCCGCCACCCTTGATCAACTGCAATGCGGCATTGCTTTCATCGGCGCCATCGACGTAAAAACGCAGGGCATCGGCAGCGTTCAGGTCGATGACCGGGATGTTCAGTGCACGCAATCGCGTAGCGCTGGCCTCTGAACTGGCTACCGCGGCGCTGAAGCGCCCGGCCAGTTGTGGCAGCAGGTCGATGAAGTGATTCACCGTGGAACCGGTACCCACGCCGAGGATGTCCCGGGGAGCCAGTAGCGGTTCCAGGTAACGAATTGCGGCTTGTGCGGCAGTTTTCTTTTCTGCGTCTGCGGACACGACGTTCCCCGGTTTTGCTTGAGGCTGCATTATACTGGCCAGCCAACGGATCGAACACGGCGTCAGCATGCCCATAGAGAGTTACGTTAAAAGAATCCTCGCCGCCCGCGTGTACGATGTGGCCGTGGAAACTCCGCTGGACCCGGCGCCATTCCTGTCGCAAAAACTGGGAAACCAGGTATTGCTCAAGCGGGAAGACCTGCAGCCGGTGTTCTCCTTCAAGTGCCGTGGTGCTTACAACAAGCTGGTGGGCCTGAGTGCCGAGGAGCGCAACCGTGGCGTGGTCGCGGCATCCGCCGGCAACCACGCGCAGGGCGTGGCACTGGCGGCTGACCGACTGGGCCTGAATGCGGTCATCGTCATGCCAACCACCACGCCGGAAATCAAGGTGCGTGCCGTGCAGGCTCGTGGCGCCAAGGTGATTTTATCCGGTGACAGTTTTGACGAGGCCTTTGAGAAGTCGCAGGAACTCGTTAAAAAACATGGATATACATACATACATCCGTACGATGATCCGGACGTGATCGCCGGCCAGGGCACCATCGGCATGGAACTGCTGCGCCAGCACTCGGGTCCCTGTCACGCCTTGTTTGTACCGGTCGGCGGTGGTGGCCTGATCGCCGGTGTGGCGGCCTATGTCCGTTACCTGCGCCCTGATATACGCATCATCGGTGTCGAGGCTGAAGATTCCGCCTGTCTTGCTGCGGCCATGGCCAAGGGGCGCCGGGTCCGGCTCAAGGAAGTGGGGCTGTTTGCGGATGGTGTCGCGGTGCGGCAAATGGGCAAGGAAACCTGGCGCGTTGCCCGCACCTGTGTCGATGAGGTGATCACTGCGACTGCCGATGAGATGTGCGCGGCCATCAAGGATGTTTTTGACGATACCCGGTCGGTTTCCGAACCGGCCGGTGCGCTTGCGGTGGCCGGGCTGAAAAAATACGTGGAACGCACCGGAATCACCGGCTGCAACCTGATCGCGATTGCCAGCGGCGCAAACGTGAACTTCGACCGACTGCGGCACATTGCCGAGCGCGCTGAACTGGGCGAACGTCGCGAAGCCATTCTCGGCGTCACCATCCCGGAGAAGCCCGGCGCGTTTCGCACGTTCTGCCGCGTGCTGGGTCGGCGCAGCATCACAGAGTTCAATTACCGTTTCGATGACCCGGCGGCGGCCCAGGTGTTTGTCGGGGTGCAACTGCCCGCTGGCGAATCGGGGCGCGAAAACCTGGTCAATGATCTGCGCAAGAAAGAGTACGCGGTTGTCGACATGACCGATAACGAGATGGCGAAGTTGCACGTCCGTTACATGGTCGGTGGCCATGCGCCGGGTGCTGAGCACGAATTGCTCTATCGCTTCGAGTTCCCGGAACGCCCGGGCGCTTTGCTGCAGTTCCTGCTGGGACTGGGTCAGAACTGGAACATCTCGCTGTTTCATTACCGTAATCACGGGGCAGCGTTTGGCCGGGTGTTGGTAGGCATGCAGGTGCCGCCGGGAGAGCGTTCGCGGGTGCGCAAATACCTGGACGAACTTGGTTACCCGTACACAGATGAATCCAGTAATGAAGCCTATCGTTTGTTCCTGGGCTGACTGTTGATCAAATAAGTGGCAGAATCGGCGCGTTTTTGATCAGCGCTCGATGCCCGCATCTCATTTGCGATTTATCTGTTCCTGTTTAAACTGGAAGAAAAACAGGGACTTTTGCGCTATTATTTGAATATTACTTAGATGAAGCCGATAACTTCGGTGTTTCGCGCCACACGGTGGCATAGAGAATTCAGACGAATGAATAAGAAACCGGATCTGCTCGTCGTGCTCAGCACCATCCTGGTGGTGGGCCTCGCGGTCAGTACCTACACGCATAGTCGCGGCATGCTGCAGCCCCAGGATTTACCGGCCGTGAACTTTGCGGCACCCCAGGAAAACCCCGCCCGTCCTTACTAAGTCCCTGATTTAATATATTTTATTTGTGATCAGCCCGTGGGCCCCAGGCCGCGGAAGTAGCGCTGTGGCGTGACGATGCCGTCCAGGGTCACGTCTGCCGAATGGGTCTGCAGCTGGTCTACCTGCTGGCAGGTATGCGCCAGGCCCAGCAATCGTGGCCGGCGCGGCAAGCGGTTATGGCGCAGAACTCCCAGCGTTGCGTCATAGAACCCGCCCCCCATACCAAGTCGCTGACCCGATTCATCAAATGCGACCAGGGGCAGGAGCACGAGGTCCAGGCTCCACAGGTCCGCCGCCGGATTGCCGGGCGCAGGTTCCGGAATACCGTATCGATTGGTGCTCATATCGGCGTCGGCCCGGAAGCCGCGAAAGCGCAACTGGCGTGAGCCCAGCGGGTCCAGGCAGGGCAGGTACACCTGCTTGTGCGCGGCCCAGGCGTCCCGCAGGATCGGCCAGATTTCCAGTTCGCCATCTGCCGGCCAGTACAGGGCAATTCGCCGGGCATTGCGAAATGCGGCGAGCTGGCGTAACTGACGAGCGACTGCGTCGGATGCCTGCTGTTGCTCCGCAGGTCGCAGCTGACGCCTGGCACGGCGTTTTTGCCGGCGAAGTTCGGAACGATTCGGTGGGGAGCCGGATTGGGCAGTTTGCATGAGCAGGGTTCGCGGCAGGCGTGAATCGCCGGATTCGAGCGGAATAAAACGCTCCTGAACTGTCGCCGCCGATGTGGCCCTTGAACCCAGTGGTTCAAGGTGGTGGTCCCGGCGCTGCTTCAGGCTTTCCGTAATGGCACGGACATGCACACCAGCAACGAACGCGAAACCTCCGGTACTAAGTTTATCGGCTCGAGGACTTTACCGACGTACGTACAGTCCAGAAACGCAAATTCAGTATAGGGGAAAAAGAGTTCGGGTAAGAGATTGACATCAGCAAACTGGCATCCCGTGTTGTGGGGATGGCGTGGATGGGCAGCTTACAGTTCGAGTTGCCGGTGAGCCTCCAAAGCCCGGTCCACGCGCTCTGATATGCGGCGGACTGCGGCGCCGGTTTCTGCGCCGCCATCCGTCGAACGATTGCGGTCAGACAGCATTTCATGGGCAATGTTCAGGGCCGCCATGACAGCGATACGATCCAGGCCGATGACCTTGCCGCTGCCGCGAATCTTGCGCATCTCTTCGTCGAGGTAGCGCGCGGCTTCCTGCAGTTCTTCCTTTTCTTCCGGGCCGCAGCTGACCCGGTACTCGGTATCGAGGATGCGTACGTTTGTCCGGATGGGGTCGCTCATGTGTCCTGCTCCAGGGCTTTCAGCCGGGCGATCATTGATTCCACTTTGCTGCGGGCCAGGTCGTTCCGGCGAATCAGTTCGGCCCGCTCACCCTTCCACGCGGCGGCGTTGGCGCGCAACAGTTTGTTTTCCTGCGATAGCCGGTCGCACAGTTCAATCAGGTCCTGGACGCGTTGTTCGAGGTGGGTC
>JBFJWR010000238.1:0-3976 GCA_041623535.1 Pseudomonadales bacterium | reverse complement strand
GGCGCGTAACGCGCCGGTCGCAGGTGATTTCTGAAGCCGGGTCCGGCTACTTTTCGTAGGCCTTGATGGAGTCGGTTACCGCCTGGCGCGCAGCGTCCCGACCGGCCCAGCCATCGACCTTGACCCATTTGCCGGCTTCAAGGTCTTTGTAGTTTTCAAAGAAATGTTCCATTTGCTGGATCAGCAGCGGTGGCAGGTCGGTGTACTCCTGCACATCCTTGTACAGCGGGCTCAGCTTGTCGATCGGCACAGCCACTACCTTGGCGTCCTGGCCGGCCTCATCGCTCATGTTCAGGATGCCGACCGGGCGGCAGCGGATCACCGATCCGATCATCAACGGGTACGGGGTGACCACCAGGACGTCGAGCGGGTCACCATCCGGAGACAGGGTCTGCGGAACGTAGCCGTAGTTGGCCGGATAGAACATCGGTGTGGCCATAAAGCGGTCCACAACCACGGCGTCCCAGTCTTTCTCGATTTCGTACTTCACCGGTGTGGCGTTGGCCGGAATCTCGATGACTACGTAGATGTCATCAGGAGCTTCCTTGGCGGCGGGAATGTCTGCATAACTCATGGCGGTTCCTTCTATCTTGGGGCCATCTAAGGCGGTTCAGGCTGTCTGCTTCTGTGCCCGGGTTGGTGGGTGACAGGGTGGCAATTATAGCCTGCCCGCGGGGAGGTACCGCGGGCCCGTTTCAAGCTTTCTTGCCGTGAGCCGATAATCTTGCAGAATAAGAGTAAGAATAATCCTGACCCAGGGGCAAATGCCTGCGGCGCGCCATGAGTACCTTCAGCCTGGTTGATGATGCCATTTCCAAGCTTGGCACCGCATTTTCGCTGATCGAGCAGCGGGATCATGCGGCCGGGGACCAGTTGCACAAGATTGCCACTGCAATTCAGCAACTGTGCCGGGCGGACGAGGACGGCGCCCTGGCCGCGATGCATCTGTTCAATCGCGCCGCGAGTACCCGGGAACTACCGGTCTATTACGCCATCCTGTGCGAAATCATAGGCCGGGAACTGCAATATGCCACCAGTCGGCGCCATCTGCTGATTTGCGCTGCGCTCACTGCCAATTACAGTTACATGGATTTTCAGGATCGCCTGAACCGCCAGTCCGAACCCCTGACCGAGATGCAGCGGGAAAAAATCTACCGTCACCCGCGCGAGAGCCGGGTGGCACTGGAAGAGGCCGGTATTCACGATGAGCTCTGGCTCAAACTGGTCGAACAGCATCATGAGCGCGAGGATGGCAGTGGCTACCCGGACGGGGTGTCGCGGGACCGGCTGGACCCCGCTGCAGCGCTGATCCTGGTCAGCGAGACCTATTGTGCGGGAATCACCTGTCGTGGTTATCGGCAGAAGAAATTCGAGTCATCCAGCCAGCACGCCACTTCGGTCATGCTGGGGCTTTACAAGCAGACCCAGAATGGCTCTTCAGACCTGATGCAGCGCTTTATCAAGACGATCGGGGTGTATCCGCCGGGATCCTGGGTCAAGCTGGCCGATGGCGAAACCGCTATCGTGACCAACCGTCAGTCCAACAGTTCGACGCCGTTGGTGCGCTCTTTCATGAGCCGCCATGAAGAGCCGTTCTCGACGCCCATGCTGCGTGATACCAGCGATCCGGATTACCGGATCGCCGGTATCGCTGCGCCGCCGGAACGCCGCGCCCGCATACACATGTCGTCCTTGTGGGCCTGATTCCGCGCACCTAGACGCGAAATTTTTTCTTCAGCTTTTTCGGTACCAGTTCCAGCTTCAGGCGGGCGAAGTCCGGCAGCCCATTGCGATAGGGCGGGTAGTCTTCGCCGCAGATCAGCGGTGCCAGGTATTCGCGCCCCAGGTCGCTGATGTGATAACCGTCGCGCGAGATATAGTTGCGCGGCATTTTCTTTTCCTTGTTGGCGACGTCGGCCAGTCGCGCTTCGCCGATTTCCCAGCGGTAGCGCTTGCCGGGCTTGCGGACGATAGTCGGCATCACCGCGTTCTTGCCGGCGACGGCGAATTCGACCGCAGCGGCGCCAACGGCATAAGCCTGTTCCACGTCCGTGGCGCTGGCGATATGGCGCGCGGCACGCTGCAGGTAATCGGCGACTGCCCAGTGGTATTTAAGGCCCAACTGGTTGTGGATCATGCTGGCAATACGCGGTGCAACGCCGCCCAGTTGTTTGTGTCCGAATGCATCAGTGGTGCCGGATTCGGCCAGGAAGGTGCCGTCGCCGTAGCGGGTCCCCTCGGATACAACGATCACGCAATAGCCATGCTGCTTCACGCAACGGCTGACCCGGCGCAGGAATTTTGCCTCTTCGAACACCACTTCCGGGAACAGGATGATGTGCGGCGGGTCGCCGTCCTGCTCGGTCGCCAGCCCGCCGGCGGCCGCGATCCAGCCGGCATGCCGGCCCATGACTTCCATGATGAAGACCTTGGTGGAGGAGTCGCACATCGATGCGATATCCAGTCCGGCTTCGCGGACCGAGGTGGCGACGTACTTTGCCACTGACCCGAACCCGGGGCAGGTGTCGGTGATGGGCAGGTCGTTGTCCACCGTCTTGGGTACGCCGATGCAGGTCACCGGATAGCCCATCTTCTCGCTCAGCTGCGAGACCTTGTGCGCGGTATCCTGCGAATCGCCGCCGCCGTTGTAAAAAAAGTAACCGATATCATGGGCGCGAAAAACGTCAATCAGGCGTTCGTACTGGGCGCGATCTTCCTCGATCCCCTTGAGCTTGTAGCGGCAGGAGCCGAAAGCGCCGCCCGGGGTGTGGCGCAGGGCGGAAATGGTACTTTTGCTTTCCCGCGATGTGTCGATCAGTTCTTCACGCAGGGCGCCGACAATGCCATTGTGGCCGGCAAGCACCTTGCGGATATGCTTGCGATGTTGCCGGGCTGTTTCGATGACCCCGCATGCCGAGGCGTTGATGACAGCGGTGACTCCGCCGGATTGGGCATAAAATGCATTTCTTGCTGGCATGCGGATCGGCCTCTCGGACTGGGTTTTTGTGCGCGGGACGGTGGGCGATCATAATGCAGTTCGCAGGCTGCCGCGTAAAGTGGCGGGTGGAATCGGTCCCCGGGGACCTTGGCAGATAACAGTCGGAGCAACAGGTGCAGATTTTCATACTGGGTATTTGCGGCACCTTCATGGGTAGCCTGGCCGTTCTCGCCCGCGAGGCCGGTCACCAGGTGCGGGGTTGTGATGTCGCCGCCTATCCACCCATGAGCACCATGCTGGCCGAGCAGGGTGTCGAGGTGCTGGAAGGCTACGACCCGGCGTACCTGGATCCGCGACCCGACCTGGTGGTGATCGGCAACGCCCTGTCGCGCGGCAATCCCTGTGTTGAGTACGTGCTGGATCAGAATCTGCCCTACGTGAGTGGTCCGCAGTGGCTGGCGGATGCCGTGCTGCGCGACCGCTGGACCATCGCCTGCTCCGGGACCCATGGTAAAACCAGCACGGCGAGCATGGTGGCGGCCATCCTCGATGACGCAAAACTGAATCCCGGATTCCTGATCGGTGGTGTGCCCCTGAATTTTTCGGTGTCTGCCCGGCTCGGCGACTCGCCCTTCTTCGTGGTTGAGGCGGATGAGTACGACACGGCGTTTTTCGACAAGCGGTCCAAGTTCGTGCACTACCGGCCACGCACGCTGATCATCAATAATCTTGAATACGACCACGCGGATATCTTTCCTGACCTGGCGGCGATCGAGCGCCAGTTTCATCACCTGCTGCGCACGGTGCCGCAGTCCGGCTGCGTGATCATGCCGGCCGGTGTGCAGGCGCTGGATGATGTGCTGGGGCAGGGTTGCTGGACGCCGGTTGAGAAGCTTCACGTCGGCAAGGCGGGGCTGGGTGTGCCCTGGTCGGCGCACCTGCTCAGCGAGGACGGCAGCGATTTTGACGTGCTGCATGCCGGGCAACCGGTTGCCCATGTGCGCTGGGACCTGACCGGACACCACAATGTGGCCAATG
>JBFJWR010000237.1:0-3992 GCA_041623535.1 Pseudomonadales bacterium | reverse complement strand
GCCCGCGTCGGGTTCAGGCCCTTCGGACAGACATCGACGCAGTTCATGATGCCGCGACAGCGAAACACGCTGAACGGATCATCCAGCGCCGCCAGGCGCTCATCGGTGGCGGTATCACGACTGTCAGCGAGGAAACGATAAGCCTGCAGCAGACCGGCCGGCCCGACAAACTTGTCCGGATTCCACCAGAAAGACGGACACGAAGTGGAGCAGCAGGCACACAGGATGCACTCGTAGAGGCCGTCGAGCTTCTCGCGCTCTTCCGGGCTCTGCATGCGCTCTATAGCCGGCGCCGGGGTGTTGTTGATCAGGTAGGGCCGGATGCTTTCGTACTGCTTGTAGAAAAGCCCCATGTCCACGGCCAGATCGCGAATCACCGGCAGGCCGGGCAGCGGCCGCAGTACCAGGCGATCCTTGCCTCCGGTCGCTTCGGAAACCGGCTTGATGCAGGCCAGGCCATTCTTGCCGTTTATGTTCATGCCATCGGAACCACAGACACCCTCGCGGCAGGAGCGTCGGTAGGTCAGGCTGGGATCCTGTTCCTTTATGAGTGCCAGCACGTCCAGCACCATGAGGTCCTTGCCAGCCGGCGTTTCGACCTCGAAATCCTGCATGTACGGTTCCCGGTCGGTTTCCGGGTTGTAGCGATACACACTGACCTGCATGGCATTCACCTCTGTCCTGGCAGCCCGGCATTCACCGGCGCTGAATTCACTGCATCAAAATCTGTTCGTTCCGCGGTCTGACCCTGCAGCCTCGCGCGGTACCAATCATCCCGTCTTAGTAGCTACGCACCTTGGGAGGGAATGCCTCCATGGTCTTGGGCGCAAAATTCACGGCCCGCTTACCCAGCGACTTGTCATGCGGGTAGTACACCGAGTGGCACAACCAGTTCTCGTCGTCCCGCTCAGTGAAATCATTACGCGCATGCGCGCCGCGACTCTCCGTGCGCTGTTCCGCAGAAATCGCCGTCGCTTCGGCCACTTCGAACAGGTTCTGCAGTTCCAGTGCCTCGATGCGGGCCGTGTTGAAAGTGCGGCTCTTGTCGGCCAGGTACAGGTTGTCCACCTTTTCACGCAGTGCGGTCAGTTTTTCGATGCCCTGCTTCATGAACTTGCCGTCGCGGAACACGCCGAAATAATTCTGCATGGTGGTCTGCAGTTCCTTGCGCACCTCGGCAACCGGTTCACCGGTGGTGGAACCTTCCAGTTGATTCAGCCGCGCCATGGCTGCTTCGAGGTCTGACTCGGTTGCATCGCGATTCTCGTCGGCGCCGCGCAGGTGTTTCTCCAGGTACAGGCCTGCCGAGCGGCCAAAGACCACGAGGTCGAGCAGCGAGTTGCCGCCCAGGCGGTTGGCGCCGTGCACCGATACGCAGGCGCATTCGCCAGCGGCAAAAAAGCCTTCGATCTTGCTGTCTTCGCCAGATGCACTCGGACGTATGGCCTGGCCGTCCACGTTGGTCGGGATTCCGCCCATCATGTAGTGACAGGTCGGCACCACGGGAATGGGTTCCTTGACCGGGTCGGCATGGGCAAAGGTACGGGATAATTCCAGGATACCGGGCAGACGCGCGTTCAGCACTTCTTCGCCCAGGTGATCGAGTTTCAGGTAAACGTGATCGCCTTCCGGTCCGCAGCCACGCCCTTCCAGTATCTCGAGCACCATGGACCGTGCCACCACATCGCGGCCGGCCAGGTCTTTTGCGTTGGGCGCGTAACGCTCCATGAAGCGCTCGCCGTCTTTATTCACCAGGTAGCCACCTTCACCACGACAGCCCTCGGTGACCAGCGTGCCGGCACCGGCAATGCCGGTGGGATGGAACTGCCACATTTCCATGTCCTGCATCGGGAAGCCCGAGCGCAGCGCCATGGCCACACCATCACCGGTATTGATGAGCGCGTTGGTCGTGGAAGCGTAAATACGTCCGGCACCACCGGTAGCGAATACGGTGGCCCGCGCCTTGATGTACACAACCTCACCGGTTTCGACGCAGATGGCGATGACACCAACCACGGCCCCGTCCTGGTTCTTGACCAGGTCCACGGCGACCCATTCGTTCAGAAAAACCGTGTTGTTCTTCAGGTTGGCCTGGTAGAGCGTATGCAGCAGGGCATGACCGGTCCGGTCTGCCGCGGCGCAGGTTCGCGCGGCCTGCCCGCCCTTGCCGAAATCCTTGGACTGGCCACCAAACGGACGCTGGTAGATGCGGCCGGTTTCGGTGCGCGAAAACGGCAGCCCCATGTGTTCGAGTTCGAAGACCGTGGCCGGCCCCTCGCTGCACATGTACTCGATGGCATCCTGATCGCCGATGTAATCCGACCCCTTGACGGTGTCATACATGTGCCAGCGCCAGTCATCGTTCGGGTCTGAACTGGCAATCGCGCAGGTAATTCCACCCTGCGCCGACACGGTATGCGACCGCGTCGGGAATACCTTGGAGATCACCGCTGTCTTGTAACCGGACTGCGCCAGTTGCAGCGAGGCGCGCATGCCGGCGCCGCCACCTCCGACGATGACCGCATCAAAATTCAAGGTGCGTACTTTCGCCATTTCAAAGTCCCCAGAGAATTTGTACGCCCCACACGACGTAGGTGAACATCGCCACACCGCAGGCCGCCTCAAACATGAAGCGCAGTGCCGTGGGCTTGATATAGTCGGTCGCCACAGTCCAAAGTCCCACCCAGGCATGGGCGCCTACGGAAAGCAGCGTTAACAGGCTGAAAATACGCATCCACGTCGTCTGGAACAGTGCGCTCCAGGTGTGGAAATTCACATCGGATGTCAGCAGAAAGCCCAACATGTACAGGAAATACGCGCCGATAACGACCGCAGTGACCCGCTGGACCATCCAGTCATAGACACCACTGCGCCCAAGGCTCGTTACACTGGTTACCATATCCAGATCCCCGCAAGAAAAATCAGCACGGCTGAAATGCCGATGGTTAACTTGGCGCCCAGTTGGCCGCCCTCCAGCGTCTCGCCATAGCCCATGTCCATGATCATGTGACGGACGCCCGCCACCAGGTGGTAGAGCAATGCAGAGACCACCGTCCACACCACGAACTTCATGACAAATCCATCCATGGAATCCTGCAGCCTGCTGAATTCTTCAGGCGACTCCAGCGACCGGTCCAGCATCACCAGCAAAAGCGGGATCAGCAGGAACAGGAAAACACCGGAAATCCGGTGAAGGATGGACGAGTAAGGGGTGATGGGGAGCCGGAAAGTCGTGATATCGAGATTGACAGGTCGATTCTTGTTCACGGCACGTAATCCAGTGGTTGGAAAATCAGGGTGACGGACGGCGCGACCGGAGCACTCCTCCGGGGCCGCACACACCCGTCGCGGGAGTATAGTTGCTGCCAGAAACACTGACAAACCGTTCGCAGCGGGGCTAAGCCTGCGAAACACAATGGGAATTCGGCCCGTCGTTGGCCGTTGAAAAATCATTCACATGAGCGGCAATCCACTATACTGGTTCGTCCGGAACCGCAAATTGACATGCCCCGCGCACGCTTTATAGTGAGCCGCCATCCGCCCTGGGGCGACCGTTCGTAACGCACATATAGTCAGGAGGCCGGCAATGGCTGACAAGAAGGCAACCCTCACCGTCGAAGGTATGGACCCAATAGAACTGCCCGTTTATGGCGGAACGCTGGGCCCGGATGTGGTCGACATCGGCGCACTGGTAAAGAACAACATCTTTACCTATGACCCGGGCTTTGTGTCCACAGCAGCCTGCGAATCGAAGATTACCTTTATTGACGGCGAGAACGGCGTACTGCTGCACCGCGGCTATCCCATCGAGGATCTGGCGGAAAAATCTGACTACCTGGAAACCTGCTACCTGCTGCTGAACGGCGAATTGCCCACGAAGGCAGAACTGGAATTGTTCGTCAGCACCGTGAAGAACCACACGATGGTGCACGAACAGATGGCGCATTTTTTCAATGGCTTTCGTCGGGATGCGCATCCGATGGCCATTCTGT
>JBFJWR010000236.1:0-4152 GCA_041623535.1 Pseudomonadales bacterium | reverse complement strand
CCCGGCTGACGGGCAGGTATATGCAGGGCCATATCCACATCGCGATTCTGCAACTGCCGCAGGGCCCGCAAATTGGACACATAATTGATCTGCCCGATGTCATGCCCCATACACCGGAGTGCCTCACGCACCAGTTCGATGAACAGTCCGCCGCCTGTTTCCGGCTGCACGTACGGTGGAGCAAAGAGGCCGCCGGCAAAAGTGTAGGTCTCTGCACGAAGCAAGCCCGGGCTGGCACAGAGGGTGACCAGTAACAGCACGCGGGAGACTGCGCGCTGCCTTACCCGATAGATTCGGAAAAACCGCATGCCGCTTAACGGACCAGGTTACACACCGGGGCTCAGCGCGCCGGTGACCGAAAGGGTTTCAGGAATTTCAGCGTCATGCGGTCACTTTCGCCGATCGCCAGGTATTCCTCGCGGTCAGTCTCCCCGCCACGCAACGAGGGCGGCAGGGACCACACACCATTGGGATACAACTTGCGGTCGGCGGGGTTCGCGTTGATCTCCGAACGGTCGATCAGCACGAATCCGGCCCGCCGGGCCACTTCGATGACGTAGTCTTCTGTCACGTAACCACTGCGCACCATGCCCTTTCGCGAGCGCTTCGGCGGTGCGCGGTGCTCGACCACACCCAGCAGCCCACCCGGCTTCAGCGCCTTGAACATGGCCTGAAAAACCGCGTCCTCGGTGCCGGCCTTCATCCAATTGTGCACATTGCGGAACGTGTACACCCGGTCTGCACTACCGGGTGGCGCAATCGCGGTGTCTTCCGGCGGGTTGAGCGTGGTGATCTGCACACTGCCATACATGTCCTGGCGGGATTCCACCTTGGCCTGGAAGAACCGGCGGGATTCCTGGCGATAAGCCGGCCCCTCGTGCGGCGCGAAATGTGCGGCATACAGGCGCCCGTGTTCGCGCACCACCGGCGCGATGACCTCGGTATACCAGCCACCCGCAGGCCATATTTCCACGACCGGGTGATGTGGCTGTAACTCCAGGAACTGCAATGTTTCCACCGGATGCCGGTAACGATCGCGCCCGACATTCTCGGGCAGGCGGTGATTGCCTTCCACGGCAGCCTGCAAGGCAGTCGCGACACCCTCTGGCTGCGCCGCAGCGGGCATGGAGAAACACAACAGGGCGGCGAGCAACCGCAATCCAGGCGTCAATGAGATTCTGTGAACGATTATTTCCATATACTCCGGGCCGTGATTCGATCAGGGTTCAGTTTATATCCTAATCGGTTTTTGCATGCACAACCGAATGTCGCCCGTTTGCCGTTGCTGCAGCCGGCAACACCACCCCGCTGAATTTTCTGAATGATTATTCGAAAAACTGTCCGCGCACTTCGTAGGTGATACCGGCGTTCTGCGGCAACGGGACGCAGGTACTGAATTTCTTGAAATACGGCGGCGACAAAGGCACGCCCGGCATGCCCCGGCCCGGCCCGCGCTGGGAACTGAAATACAGGCGGGTTCCATCCGGGCTGAACGCCTGGCCGGCAATTTCACTTTGTTCCTGCCCGGCGACACGCACCAGCGGATACATGCTGCCATCGGCATTCACAGCCAGTAAACGCATGTCATGGCGTTCTTCAGCAATCACCACCGAGCCGTCCGGTGTGACCAGCAGGTTATCGATATCATCCACGTACTCGGCTGGTTCTGCGTTCTTGTCATAGACCAGGGTCACCAGCTGGCGCACGAGATCCACCGACCAGACCCGGCCGTCATGCTTGGTCGCCAGGTAAATGGTGTTCTCGTGGTACCAAAGCCCCTCACCACCAAGAAAAGTGGTGGCCTCGACCTGTTCCCGACAGGGATTGTCCGCACCGCCCCGGGGATCGGGAATTTCCACCCAGTCCAGGCTCCAGGCACCGGGAGTTCCGGTTTCCTGCAGCAAGGCAGCTTCCAGTTTGCCTTCGCTCAGATCCGGATAAGCGCGCGGCCGAAAGCGGTAGAGATAGCCGTGATATTCGTCTTCGCTGAGATACACATGCCCGCGCACGTCATCCACAGCGGCGGCCTCGTGCGTGAATATTCCCAGCGCCGGCAGTGGTTTCGCCGGCAGCTTTCCGGTCGGATCACACTCCCAGACCTGCCCGTTGCGGTACTCCTCGCAGGACAACCACGTGCCCCAGGGCGTCGCACCGCCGGCGCAATTGCGGATGCTGCCCTCGAGTATCGGATAGGCGTCGGTCACATCACCGGCTGCATTGAAGCGCAGTGCACCGACCCCGCCATTTGCACGCATGACCGATTTCTTGGTGCTGAGGCAGGGCATTTCCGAATTGGAAACGTAGATCCAGCCACCATTCGCCTGCGCAAAGACTGCACCGCCATCCGGGTAGGTATGCCAGTCATACCCGCAACCGGGAACCGGCTCACGGCCCGCCTGCGCGACCACGCGCACGGAGAATCCTTCCGGCACATGCACGCCCAGTTCCCCGGCCTGCTCCTGCAACTGCAAATGACGCAGGCGCCGGCGCGGCGCCCCCATGGCCGCGCGCGGCGAAACGCCGGCACCGGTGGCCAGCACACCCATGGCCACGCAGCTGCGCAGAAAACGGCGTCTGCTCACGCTCACGGAACGCTCCTTTCCGGAAACAAGACATCAATCATGAAAGCAACCATACTTCAGTGAACCCGTTTTTCCCTGATCATTTACAAATTTCCCAGGAATCATTGTACCCGCGAAATCATGCTGAATCCTTCCGCTCGCACACCATTGCCCTGTCACAGTTCTGCTGTGCTCCTGGCCCTGTGTCTGTTTGCCGGGCTCATCCCCCGGGCACACGCGGTGCAAATCGTCGAGTTGTGGAGCTACCATGACTACCCGCCATTCATCATCGACAAGGCCGCAAAGACCGGTTTCAGCTACGGATTGGCAGGGATTCTGAACGACTACAGCCAGGGCGACTTTCGCTTCGTGGTGCGCACGGCGCCGCGACGGCGGATTGAACACTGGCTGGATGGCGGCGGACAGGGTGTCGTTCTGTGGGTCAATCCGAGTTGGTTCGGGGACATGGCACAGAAAAAATACCAGTGGTCCGGTGCGCTGCTCTCGGATGTCAGCGAAGTCATTTCCTTAAAAGAGAAAGCAGTCATTTACAGGGGCCCGGCTTCACTCGCGAAGCTGCGTTTTGGCGCATTAATGGGCGAAACCTATCCATCGCTCGAAAAAATGAGCCAGGGCGGCGAACTGTTCAGGGACGACGTGGCATCACCGCATATGAATCTGCGCAAACTACTGCGCGGCAGGCTGGATTTTACGATCATGCCGCGCAGCGAGTTTGTCTACCTGGTACATGACTCCGACGTGATAGAAAACCTGTACATCTCACCTGTACCCTTCCAGCGGTTCACCCGTCACCTGCTGATTCAGATCAAAAATCCGGAGCTGCAGAAACTTTTCGATTTCTTCGAAGAACATATCGTGGTTGATCGGAACTGGGTGGACCTGCGTCGCCGCTACTATCTGCAGTAAGTCGCTCAGAAAACCTGCCACCAGGAGCGCTGCAGCCCTTCTTCACATTGCGCGAGCTGGGCACGGTATGTATTGGCACGACTGGCCACACGGGTCGCGGTCCGGCTCAACCATTGCTTCTTCTGCCACGTCCCCCGCCGATACCCCGTATGGCCTTCGTGGTATGCCAGGTACAAACGCCGCGCATCATGCAGCGCGATCCCGTTTCGACGCGCGCTCAACGCGTTGTACCAGCCGATAAAATCGACCGCATCCTCGAAGTCAGTGCGACTGGCGCTCCAGGAG
Organism: Pseudomonadales bacterium; assembly: GCA_041623535.1. GTDB lineage: Bacteria > Pseudomonadota > Gammaproteobacteria > Pseudomonadales > JBFGWM01 > JBFJWR01. The sequence goes on along the minus strand of JBFJWR010000236.1, from coordinate 379 downwards.
CCGGCATCACGCAGGTAGTCCTCCCAGGTTGGATCCGTCACCTGCGCGTAACCATAGGCACTGGAAGGACGGCGACCGGGAAAGATCCACAGGAAGCGACCACGCGGTGGACGCGCATTGGCCTGGTAGGAGGATTCCTGGTACATGATGGACATGATGACGGGGATGGGTGTCCCCCAGCGTTCCGATGCCTCGCGCGCGTACCCGTACCAGTCCCCCTTCTCTCTAAAGATGGAACACAGGTTTTCCGGTTGCCGCGGCGGGTTGCTGGCACACCCGGCCAGAAACAACACCATGAAGCATGAAATCCATTTCATACCCCAATAATAGATCATAATTCACTCGAATATGCGAGCGTAAGTAACTGATTCTAATTTTT
>JBFJWR010000235.1:0-4177 GCA_041623535.1 Pseudomonadales bacterium | reverse complement strand
GTTCGGCTCTGGCAAAAGCTGGAGGTCGGCAAGCACCGCTTGGTGTACTCCCTGTTACGGTTGGGACTCCCGGCCGTGAGCAAGGATATCGACGAAACGGATGGCCTGGCCTTTGCTTTTATGGCCGACCCCGACCATGTGCGCTTTCGCGAGGCCGACCGGGTATTCACCGGCCACGCGAACGGCCTGATCACGATCAACATTGCCGAGGCGGATGACGTTCAACGCGAGAAGGCGCGCAAGTCGATGGCGGAACCCTACCGGACCCTGCTCGGGCATTTCCGTCACGAGGTGGGTCACTACTACTGGGAACGGCTTCTGTATCCCAGTGACATGCTGCAGTCGTGCCGGGAGATGTTCGGTGACGAGACGGTGGATTACAGCGAGTCGCTGGAGAAACATTACGCCAATCCGCGACCCGACTGGCGTGATCAATTCGTCAGCTCCTACGCCAGTTGCCATGCCTGGGAAGACTGGGCCGAGACCTGGGCCCACTACATGCACATCATCGATACCATGGAAACCGCCTACGCCTACGGGCTGCAACTCAATCCGCGTTTTATCTCGGGTTCGCGTTTTGCCGTCGGCGCCGACTTCGATCCGTACGAGGATAACGAATTCGGGAAGCTCATGGATGCCTGGTTCCCGATCACCTATGCAGTGAACAGCCTGAACCGCAGCATGGGGCAGCCGGACCTGTATCCCTTCGTGCTGCCACCAAAGGTACTGGAGAAGCTGGCCTTTGTGCACCGCGTGGTGCACAGCGTCTGAAGCTGCGCCGCGCGTCTTCCCTGCGTTGCAAAGCGTATCCTTTCACCGTAAGCACCCGGAAACGCTAAGATGAGACCCGTACATACAGAGAACGATTCGGTGCCATGTCAGCTTCATACCGCGATGATCTGAGAGAACTGTCCGACCGGCTGATCAGCATTCAGAAACCCATACAGATTCTGAATGCCATCAAGTGGCCGGCGGGAGCCAGCGAGGAGTTCATCCGTTGTGGCGGAAGGGAACTGCCGCGCGTCAACAGGGCGAGCTACCTGGAGACGCCGCTGGGTTTTGATCCGGATTCCGTGCTCCGCGAACTGAAAACCCTGGACGCTGACATCCAGCGGCGACTGGGAGAAGACGACGCACTGGGTAAGATCCTGCGCGAGACCCTGGAACAGTTTCAACTGGTCGTTGATTTGCTGGGAGCGCGTGGCACCCCCGAGTTTGCGCGGCTGAGTCGGGAGCTCTACGGCTCGGCGACCGATCACCTGCGTGGCGACAGCAATACGCTGATGGAACTGGGTGAGCGGTTCTGCGAGATCTTTTCACTACCGGCGGCGACGCACCTGTCGCACCCGTATCCCAAGACCATTCCTGCCGCAGAAGCAGTGGACATACTGCGCGAACGTCTTGGCGAACACTTTCCCGGTGGCGAAGCAAACGTCATTCTCAGCGACGGTATCGTGTCGGACGCTGCCGCCGGTGGCGACAAGGTCAAGCTCAACAGCAATGCACGCTTCTCGGAACTGGACCTGCGTGTCTACGAGGTGCACGAAGGGTGGGTACATGTCGGCACCACCTTGAATGGCCGGGCCCAGCCTTATGCCAGCTGGTTGAGCATCGGCTCGCCGCGTATCGCCGCGATGCAGGAAGGACTGGCAGTTTTAATGGAATGCCTGACCATGAGTTCCTATCCCGACCGGGCGCGCCGCGTAAGCGACCGGGTGATGGCCATCCACATGGCCGAGGAGGGCGCGGATTTCATCGAGATTTATCGTTACTTTGTGGCCAAGGGACTGACCGAGCATGATGCCTGCAAGGTCAGCCAGCGGGTGTTCCGCGGTGGCATGGTCGAGGGCGGCAGCTATTTCACCAAGGATATTTCCTACATCCGCGGCCTGGTGGAAAACATCAACTTCATCAAGAGCTGTATCGCGTTCGGGCTGCCGGAACTGCTGCCCATGATGTTTGTCGGCAAGGCCACCCTCGATGATATTCCGACCCTTTACGAGCGCAGCCTCGACGGACTGATTGCCCCGGCGAAATTTCTGCCACCGATGTTCCGCGATCTGAATGGCCTGTACGTCTGGTTCGGGTTTGCATCCGGCATGGGCCTGGTGGATATCGACCTGGTGCAGGCTCATTACCAGGCCCTGTTCAGTCACATCCCGCCGCGGCAACCGCTACAGGAAGCGCCGCTGGACTGCGAGTTCGACTAAGGAAAAATCACTCCGACCCTATAACTGCTCCAAGGAATTGCACAAGGTCGGCTTGGGGGACGCATTTTTCGGGCGTCAGCGCGAACGGTACATGGATGTACAAAGAGAGCGCTGCCCGCCTTCGGAGCCGCCATGGATGGCGGCGGAGATTTAGGAAAATGCGTCCCCCAAGCCGGCCGCCCCGGGTGAGCCTTCCAGTTTTTCCATAATTGGCTAATGACTTCAGAGTCGCGAAGTAAGCGCTATTTCACTCATAGAATTTACTTGCCCGTTCAGCCTGTTTTCTGCAAAACCGCTGCAAAAAAACCGTCGGTGCCATGCCGGTGAGGCAGCATCTGTAACATGCCGGCCGGATCGACCAGCGAGTCGGCTTCCGGTACTCCGGACTGTTCCAGTACCTGGTTGGCGGGCACCAACTGGTATTGCGGATGATCGTTCAGGAAGCTCTCGACCACTGCCTGGTTCTCTGCCTCGAACAGCGAGCAGGTGGCATAAATCAGCCGGCCGCCGGGTTTGACCAGCATTTCGGCGGCCCGCAGGATGCGCGTCTGCAATTCGCCGAGTTCCGCGATGTTGATGTCGCGCCATTTCATATCCGGATTGCGCCGCCAGGTGCCGGATCCGGAGCAGGGCGCGTCCACCAGGACCGCGTCGCAACTGGCGGTATGTTTCTGTAACTGCGCGTCGCGCTCGTCCCTGATGTGCAGGATGCGAATGTTGTCGGCACCGGCACGTTTCAGGCGCGGGCGCATGTTCTGCAGCCTGCGTGCCGAGACATCGCAGGCCAGCACCACGCCGGTGTTGCGCATTTCGGCGGACAGCAGCAGTGCCTTGCCACCGGCGCCGGCGCAGAAGTCGGCAATCTTCTGGCGCGGACGTGCCTGTGCCAGCAGGCCGATCAACTGGCTGCCTTCATCCTGGATTTCGATCTGGCCGTCCCGGAACTCCTGGGTGCCGAACAGCGGGCCACGTTGCGCGCGGCGCAGTCCCAGCGGCGAATACGGAGTAAGATCGCAATCGTAGCCAGCCGCCTGCAGGGCCGCCTGTACGTCGGCGCGCTTGTGGCGCCAGGTGTTGACGCGCATGTCCACCGGGGCCGGCTGGTTCAGTGCGCGCGCCAGGCTGGTCAGTTCCGTTGCATCGAAGCGGGCGCCCAGTCGATCCAGCGCATCGTCGCTCAGGTTCAGTCGCTCGGCGGGCAACCAGTCTTCGCGATTGGCGGTGCGGACACCGCGCACCAGGTCTTCCGCGTGCGCCCGCACTGCCGTGTCCTGCAGCATGCGCGCACCCCAGCCGGCCTTGCTGAGCAGGTATACGGCGACCAGGTTGGCGGCATCCGGCGCCTGTTCTGCATCCTGGCACAGGCGCTGCAATTCCCGCAGGTGACGCAGGATGCCGTACACCGTTTCGGCCGCGAAGCCGCGGTCCTTGCTGCCCATCTGCCGGTTGGCCTTGAAGTATCGCTCAATGACCTGGTCGGCAGGCACGGCAAAATCGAGCAGTGATTCCACCAGTTCCTGGGCCTGGCGAAAGCGGGTGCGGGCATGGGCCGGATTGACAGTCATAGGTGCGGGTACCGGGAAATGAAGCGTAGGCCTGGCATGGTCAACCTGGATGGTGCCATGCCGGGCAAATATTGCTGCGGGGTGCCTGGATCGCCGCGATTATCGCACTGGCGCTCAACTGCCGGCAATGGAAACGATTGCCTGGTGCGTTACGACGAACCGGATGCGGTCTCACCCGCCAGCCAGTCCACCGTCCAGGAGGCGCCGGCATGGTCGCTGAGTACCGGGGTCAGCCAGGCCAGCAGAGCGCGGCAATCCTCATCAAACTGCCATGGCGGATTGACGATGACCAGTCCGCTCCCGTTCAGCCGGGTCGGCACGTCTGCCGGCAGGATGCACAGTTCGGTGGTGAGTATCTTGGGAATGCCGGTATCGCGCAGATGCCGGTAAAAGCGCGTCACC
>JBFJWR010000234.1:0-4202 GCA_041623535.1 Pseudomonadales bacterium | reverse complement strand
CTGCGTACCGAATACCGCCTGCAATGGCGGTGCGTAGGTGATGGCGAATTGCGCTCCGGTCACCGCGATCACGCAGGCCCAAACCACTGGCGTACCCCGCGCTGCAACCCAGGTCAGCGAGGTGCCGTGAATGTTGCGGATGAAAAACAGGTGGAATATTTCAAGTACCACCAGCGTGTTGAGCGCCAGCGTCTGCGCCAGTGCCTGCTCGTACCCACGGCCGGTTGCATAGGTATACATGCCGAACACCGCACCGAGGAACAGCCCGGAAACGAGCACAATGTGCCAGACCAATTCGCCGCTCAACAAGGGTTCGTCACGGGGACGGGGCGGCCTGCTCATGGTGCCGGGCTCGCTGGGTTCGAAGGCGAGCGCGAGTCCCAGGGTGATCGCGGTGACAAGATTCACCCACAAGATCTGCACCGCAGTGATCGGCAGCGTGAGCCCCGCGAAGAGAGCCACCACGATAGTCAGTGCCTCTCCTGCATTGGTCGGCAGCGTCCAGCTGATGACCTTTTTGATGTTGTCATACACCGTACGCCCCTCGCGCACAGCAGCAGCTATCGAGGCAAAATTGTCGTCCGCCAAAACCAACTCGGCAGCCTCCTTGGCCGCCTCGCTGCCCTTGATTCCCATCGCGATCCCGGCATCGGCTCGTTTGAGTGCCGGCGCATCGTTCACGCCGTCGCCAGTCATCGCCACGGTCAGGCCACGCGACTGCAACGCAGTGACCAAACACAGTTTGTGCCTGGGCGATGTGCGGGCAAAGATGTCCACCCGCACCGCCGCCTCCGCAAGCGTGGCGTCGTCCATGTCTTCGATGTCGGCACCGGTCAGAACCTGCTCGGTATTCTTCAGGCCGATCCGGCCCGCAATTGCACGGGCAGTCGCAGCATGATCGCCCGTGATCATCTTCACCCTGATCCCGGCTGAGTGACACTCGGCGACCGCTTCGATCGCCTCGGCTCGCGGCGGGTCGATCAGTCCGATCAATCCGACCAGCGTCAGGTGCCCGTCGATATCCGTGGTATTCAATACTGTATGGTCCTGCTGCGCACTGCGCGATGCGACAGCAATGACGCGCTGGCCATCGGCAGCCAACTGCTCGACCATCTCGTGCCAGTAGTCCGGGTCCAGCGGCTCCATGCCGCCATCTGCCGTGCGCTGACTCGTGCTCATCGCCAGCACCACCTCGGGAGCGCCCTTGACGTGGATGCAGGCATGCCCTTCGTGATCGTGATACAGCACGGCCATGTAGCAATGCGCCGCGTCGAATGGAATCACATCCGTGCGGGCCCATGCGCGGAACGGCGCCGGTCCGTCACCGCTGATCTTGCCCGCCAGCGCCATCAGGGCACCCTCCATGGGATCGCCCTCCACTCTCCAGCCATCGGCATGCCGGTGCAATACTGCGTCATTGCAAAGCCCTGCAACACGCGCAAACTCCATGAGCACTGTCTGCATGGACGAGTCGGCACCTGTCTCGCCAAGCAGCACCGCTCCCTCTGGCGCATAACCGGCTCCGCCAACTGAATAAACATGGTCATGAGTGGCCAGCGTCGCGGCCATCATCTCGTTACGCGTGAGGGTGCCGGTCTTGTCCGAGCAGATGACTGAAACGGACCCCAGTGTCTCAATCGCCGGCAGACGGCGAACAATGGCTTTACGCCGTGCCATCGCCTGCACGCCGACAGCCAGGGTAATCGTCAGCACCGCCGGCAGTCCTTCAGGAATTGCCGCCACCGACAGCCCGACGACCGCCCTGAATAGTTCGTCAAAGGGCAGGTGGCTGACGAAATAGCCATAAACAAGCAGGCTGGCTGCGATCAGCAGGATGAACACCGTCAGCCAACGTGCGAAGAGGTCCATCTGTCGCACCAAAGGGGTGGTCAGTGTTCCTACAGTGGCGAGCATCCCGCTGATCCGCCCGATCTGCGTCGTTAGCCCCGTGGCCACCACCACACCACGCCCGGTGCCTGCGACGACCAGTGTGCCGCTGAACAGCATCGAACCTCGGTCACCCAGCGTGACCTCGGCATCAACGGGAGCCGTGCTCTTGTCCACGGGCACCGATTCACCAGTCAGGATCGCCTCTTCGACAGACAACCCACGCGCTTCGGTCAGGCGCAGATCCGCGGGCACCCGGTCACCGGGCTCAACCAGCACGATGTCGCCGGGCACCAGATCCGCCGCGTCCACGCTGGTTCGTTGCCCGTCGCGCAGCACTGCTGAACGTGGCGCCAACATTCCGCGAATCGCCTCCATCGCCTGCTCGGCGCGCCCTTCCTGGATAAAGCCAATCACGGCATTGACCAGAACCACCGCCAGAATGACGCCGGTATCGATCGCATGGCCCAGCGTGGCGGTGACCGCCGCCGAGACGAGCAGAACGTAGATGAGCAGATTGTGGAAGTGGGAAAGCAGCCGGAGGAGTGCGCTTCGACGGGGCGGCTCGGGCAGCCGATTGGCACCGCAAACCTCCAGGCGGCGCATCGCCTCGCGGCGGTCCAGACCATCAGCAGTCGCCGCGACGGCCGCCAACGCTTCAGCGGTGGAAAGTGCGTGGAAGGGCTGCTCTGCGCAAGACACCAGGCTACCTGGGCATTTCTCCATCCTGCCAATATTCGATCTGTTCAATGTGTTGGAACTGTCTCTCCGCAAAGGCACCTTCCGAAATTACGAGCAGCGCTCATGTACATGATCCCAAGCGAACAGCACACACAATGCCAGGAGGCGTGAACACGGGCAGCAGATCGGACGGACCAATGGGAGTGGACTTCGGCGGCAGGCGGCGATGCGAAATCGCCCGTGAGGCCTGCCGCCGGTTTTCCGGCTCTGGCCTTTTTTAAGGGCAGGATCAGAACTGCAGGCGCAGGCTCAGGTTCACGGTGGTGTCCTGCAATGAATCCCGGGTAACGCGGCGTACCGCCTCGAAACTCAACGAGATGCCGTCCGAAATCATGCTATTGAAACCGGCAATCAGCTGCAGACCGTCTTTATCGTCTTCAGGATCGAGACATAACGGCGAAGCATCACAACCATTCACTGGCCGTTTGTAACCGGGCGTCGGGCTGTGCCGGATCTGGAGGTCCCGGATGTAATCGACCCCGATGTATGGTGAGAACTTTGCCGACAGTTGTGCCAGTTGCACGCCAAGCTTGAGTTGCGTAAGCCGCACTTCCTGGGCGGGGCTTAAAGTGACTGCGTCCGGTGACGAGTGGGCTTCGGTATCTTCCTCTGCATACAGCAAACCTGCACGCGCGGAAAATTCCAGGTTATCCTGCATGGGCTGGAAGTAATTGATGTTGACCTCCGCGAACAGGCGATCAGAGTTCACATCGTCCGAATCTGACGTCGGAACACCGCCGTTCGCGTTGATGTCGCGGTCAATATCGGAATAGCCGACCGTCGCGTCGAGCAACCATGTTTGATCAATCACCCAGCCGAAGTAAGGCATGATCGAGAGCCCGGTGCTGTCCTGCGTGTCGTCGAAGATATTGGTGATCTCAGAATCTTCATATGCAACGGAAACCCCGACCAGGTATTTGCCGTCGATTACCCGGTCGGCGCCGAACTGATACGTATATGCCTTGATGTTCAGTTCCTGGGCGCCGGCATTGAATCCGGTTTCGGCATCGCCGCGGTTGTAGTTCACGGTGCCCCACGGAGTGAGATCACCCATACCATCACCCGCATTCCGACCTCTTGCGTCGGTGCTCAGGTTTGCAACCGGCCCGGCCGAGCCAGGACGCAGCGCCTTGACCGCCTGTCCGCTGGTGGTGCCCGTCAGGTTCGACGCCTGTTGACCGAGGGTGGTTGAATCCGTCAGAGAGCCATGCAAATCAAATGCAAATGCGGCCGGGGCGGATAGCGTCAGGGCGACGGCAAGATATAACCGGCTGTGCTTAATGTTCATTGGAATCCCCAGATATAGTTATTAAAAACAATGCCTTCGCGAAACCAATAATTCTCGCGCCGCATCACAAGGTGAATACTAGATACTTTTTTTAAAAGTTCAAAAGTTCAAAAATCGGATGCCCACGTTCAGCCGTGCGCCTGGCATCTTTCTCCCGCGCAACGGGCGATTGATCGCACGCTCAGTTAAGCGGGAAATCCTTGCCGCTCGATAGCTGCGCCGGGCTGACCAGCACCTTCACGCCTTCGCCACCAACCCCTCTTTCGGCGCTGGCCCTGGCCGCGCG
>JBFJWR010000233.1:0-4214 GCA_041623535.1 Pseudomonadales bacterium | reverse complement strand
GATACCATCCATCTCCGGCATTTGCATGTCCATCAGAACCGCATCGTAAGCTGATTGCTGTACCGCCTCCATTGCCAACCGTCCGTTTTCCACCGTGTCGAGGTTGATGCCGGCATCCCCCAGGATCTCCTCCACCAGGCGCCGGTTCATAGGGTTGTCCTCGGCCAGCAGGACACGTGCACCGCGCACCCCTGCAGACAGATCTTCGATCGACTCCAGCGGCCGCGCCGTGGCCTGCGTAATGCGGTCCGGATCCAGCACTTCCAGGATCCGCTCAAGCAGCAGCGAAGCCTGCATCGGCTTCTCGATACAGGCATTGGCACCGGCGGCCCTGGCCTCATCGACGATCTCGGCAGCTCCATGAGCCGTCATCAGGATGACGGGTAACTGCGCATGCCTGGGTTCGCGCCGAATCGCTTTCAGCACCTCGATACCGTCAGCGACCGGCATCTGCCAATCCACCATCGCCAGCCGGATATCCCTGCTTTCCAGGCAGAGCATGGTCTCTGCCAGGTTGTTGGCGGTATGAGGCTTGAAGTGCATGGACTCCAACATTGCGGAATATGCGGTGCAAACCAGCGGGTTGTCGTCCACGACCAGGATGTGCTGGTCACGCAACTGGTCGGAACCGGAAACACCTGCGGCAACCCGCCCGACACCGAGTCGGGTGGTAAATCGAAAGGTACTGCCCTTTCCGGGCTCGCTCTCAACCCATACCTGACCGCCCATCAGTTCGATCAGTTGCCTGCAAATGGCCAGTCCAAGGCCGGTGCCGCCAAACTTTCGAGTCGTAGAAGCGTCTGCCTGCTCAAAGGCCTGGAACAGCCGGCTGATCTGCTCCTGGGTCAACCCGATCCCACTGTCACGCACGGCAAACTCGATCATCATGTCCGCATCAGACTTCTCCAGCGTCTTCACGTGCACCTCGATCTCGCCGTGCTCCGTGAACTTGATCGCGTTTCCCACCAGGTTGATGAGCACCTGTTCCAGGCGTACCGAGTCACCGACCACTGTCATCGGGAACTCGTCCTCGCTCCAGACAATGAATTCGAGGTTTTTCTCTGCCGTCTTGCCGGAGAAAATGCTGGTGATCTTGTCCAGGGTCTGGTTCAGGTCGAATTCGTGCCGCTCGATATCGAGCTTGCCAGCCTCGATCTTGGACAGGTCGAGGATGTCGTTGATGATCCGCAACAGCGAGCGCGAAGCCGTGTCGATATGTTGCAGGTATTCCTGGCGACGCAGATCGTCGTTGGTGCGCAGGGCCAGGTCAGTGAAACCGATCACCGCGTTCATCGGTGTCCGCAATTCGTGGCTCATCTGTGCTAGGAAGGCGCTCTTGGCGCCGGTTGCCGCTTCTGCGGCCGCTCGCTCCTTCTCCAGCTTGTCACGCTCACGTCGCTGGGTGACATCCTCGATGATGCCATCGGTGCCGATGGGCTTGCCATCCGCAGCCCGCCGCATGCGCACCGACATCGAGGCCCAAAATGTCGAACCGTCCCGGCGCCGCAGTTGGGTTTCGTAGCCGACGATCTGGTCCTCGTTTTCCAACGCGTTCCGCACCCAGGCCGCATCAGTAGGACTGGCGAGGTGGTGCTCCACGAAATTATCGACCTGCTTCTGCAGGTGTTCGACGCTGTCATAACCGAGCAGATCGAACAATGCCGGATTGGCGGTCAGCACGTGGCCGGTAGCGTCCGTGTAAAAAATCCCTTCCGGGATATTGCTGACTATACGCTCGTATCGCTCCAGCCCGCCGATCAGCGCCTCCTTGGCCTGCAGCGTCTGGCGCTGGGCTGCCAGCTTGGCCTTGCGCTCGGCGTTGATACGATTCGCCAGCGCCATCGACTGCAGCATCAGCATGAGCACCATGCCGAACTGGAAGGAATAGGCAGTAAGCGCATTATTGGGCAGGATGGCCAGTGCACCGGCAGCACGCAGCCCCATGCCCAACAGCAGGGCCCCCCATGAGGCGAGCATGATCTTCGCCTGATCGAGTTTCCGGACCACGCCCAGAATGCTTACACCGACCACAACCGATACCACGCAAAGGCAAAGTACAAGCGTCGCAACTGTGACTTTGCTGTATGGCAGGAAGAAAGTCGCCACCATCAGGCACAACTGGAGCCCCGCCATTGCCAGCAAAACCCTGTACAGGCGCGGCATTGTGCTTTTCATCCTGAAGAAGTCGATCGGCATGCAGGTGACAAAAAAGAAACCGCACAATCCGCTGAGAATGATGATGGGATTGATCCACCGCAGCGGGAAACCCAGAAGAGGTTGCAGGTTGGAATACAGATGTCCGTTGAGCGCCACGGACATGGCCATGAAACCGAGGGTCACACCGACATAGAATCCATAAATCCGGTCCCGAACAATGACCAGCAGCAGGAAGTTGTACAGCGCCATGATGCACAGTGCGCCGTAATACATGCCGAAATCGATGCTCAGCCCCTGTTCCAGGGCGAGGAAAATACCCGGGGGCATCAACTTCATCGGCACTGAATGCGACGTTTCCGTTTTTACCCGGATGTAAACCGTGTACCAGTCTCTTTCTGCCACGAAGATCGGCACCGCCGCCGTGTTGGATATCAGTGGACGCTTTTCCGGCGACCGCAGGTCACCAACTTCAAAGTACTGCAAACGCTCGCCGGTTTCCGAATCCAAAACATAGATATCTATCGTATCAAGTGGTGGATAGTCGATACGCAGAACACGGGTGTAGTCATTTTTTGGCAGGTCCTGAACCCTCAAATGCAGCCGGTACCAGAAAGCAGAAGCCGTGTAACCAAAGTTCGGATCCCCCCCCTCAAGAGCCCGGAAGCGCTGGCTTGTTGCAGGCGCCAGGACCTCTTCCAGTGAGAGCGTTCCCTCGCGGTCTTCGAGGAAATCCAGATAATCGGCTACCGCCGGATCTTCGATGCTGCCGCCAATCTGCAGGATGCGCGCATCATCCATGGCCATTGCTGGCCCATGCACACAAGACACAATAAGCAACATGCAGAGATACTGCGCTGCCTTTCTGTGCGATATACGCCGTAACTCAATGCAGGAGACTGACACAGTTTGATTTCCCTTGGCCTGGACATTCGGACCCAAACCATGATGTGAAGTGAAACCATGCATCCAGGTTGATTTTTACAAGAATAGTCTGTTTTTCTCCTGCATCCTTCGCTCTATGGGCAGTCATCAGGTCCTGGTGATTCTGAGGATCAACTCGTAATAGTCAGCCGCTGGCAAATTCGGCGTGATCTTGAATCCGCGTCTGTTTCACTCCCCCCCTCAGATCACCGATGCCAGAATCCGCCCGACTTGCCAGGTATCGGGCAGTGGCATTCCTGCATGGCGCATCAGCCTGCGCGTGATTCGCTCTTGTAAATACTGGAGAGTTGGCAAGTTTTTCCAGTTTGCGGGAAACCCGCTTATTGATTGAAAACAAGTTTCGGAGTCAGGAATTTATCCGCCTGAGAGCCATTACGTTCAGATGTCGGTTTTTCTCGGCCATATTGTAATAACAGGGCAACAAGGTAATCAGAATGGCTTCTACGCCGACCCTGTTTCTGCTGCTCCCTGAATCGGAAGATGTCGGCATTGTCGAGAAGGCCCTGCGGTCAGCCGGCATTCAGGTGCGAAAGAGTGTATCGCCTGCCGAACTTGGGCCCCTGGCCGACACCGGCAATGCAGTTCTGGTTCTGATAGATGCTGCGGGCTTTGCTGATGATCCGTCTGAACTGGCTGAAACCCTGCGCGGCCGGTTCAAAGCAATCCTCAGCAATGGACTGGAGGAACTGATGATCCCGAGCCGGCGGGAAATCACGGTGGTATTCGTCGACCTGCGCGGATTCACGCGATTCTCTGCGCTATCGGAACCCGAGGAGGTCATATCCGTACTGCGGCAATACCATGAACTGGTAGGCCGGGCTGTAGAGTCCGAGGAGGAAACCGTTGAGCGGTTCGCCGGGGATGGCCAGCGGTTACGTCACTATTGGCACCGTGGGTTTTGAAGGCCGCATGGACTACGCGGCGACCGGAACCGATTTCCGCCTCCCGCCACGTGGATTCAGGTCCCCGCCAGGCGCGCGGCAAGGTGCGTGTACAGCCCGATGCCAAACAGGAGATTGAAAGGAAACGTCACGCTCATCGGCAGCCCGAGGTATAACGCCGGCAATGCCTCGGGCAGGGCATGGCGCAGCACCGCGGGCGCCACGATGTAACTG
>JBFJWR010000232.1:0-4258 GCA_041623535.1 Pseudomonadales bacterium | reverse complement strand
GCACCGAAATTCGACTGTATGCCGCCCGGCTGTACCGTCACCACCCGGATGCCGAACGGCGCGACTTCCATGCGTAGTGCGTCCGTCAACAGGTTTACTGCCGCCTTGCTGGCGCTGTAGATACCGGCAAAGGGCGTGGTCAGGATGCCGGACACGCTGCTGATATTCACGATCATTCCACTGCCGCGCTCGATCATGCCCGGCAGCATGGCCTGTGTCAGCGCGACCACCGCGACCACGTTGACCTCGAACTGGTGGCGCACATCGTCCAGGTCCACCTCGGCCACCGGACCCATCAGGCCGTACCCTGCATTGTTGATCAGCATGTCGGGCCAGGCGTCGCGCGTGCGCAGATCCGCCACCAGCGCGGCGATGGACTCCGCGTCGGTCACTTCCAATGCAGCAGGCTCAATGCCCAGCGATGCCAGGCCCGCGAGACGGGCCGGATCCCGGGCGGTCGCAATGACATGATGTCCGCGTTCGTGAAATTCGCGCGCCAGTGCATCGCCAATACCACCCGTGCAGCCGGTAATCAGGACTGCCAGTTTTTTATTCTCCATCATCGCCCCTCAACACCTCATGATTTCCCGATTTCTCCAGCCACAAAATCTGCCATCGGCGGATCAATCCGCTTTCTACTGGCAAGCAAACCAATGTGCAGATTATGGCACTGCATCCGCCAGCCGGAAGATTACACGAGCAGGGACCTGCCACCCCGCCTGGCCCGGCAACGCACGCTGCCTGATACTTCGGCCACGGGGTGGATCTGGATGCCTTCCACGAGCACAATCCGGAGAGATGACCCGACGCTGGCAAGGCGGGCCGCCGAGGCGCTGCAAGCCGGCCGAGCAATAAACCAAAATTGGCCCGGCGTCCGGATCCGGCCAATCGTCCCGAGCGGAAGAGGCACCTTCATGGACGGAACAACGTACATGCTGCTGAAACACGTGCACGTCGGTTGTGCCGTGCTGAGCATTTCATTTTTCATCGTACGCGGTTACTGGATGATGACCGACGCCCGATTCCTGCAGTCCCGACCGACGAAAATCCTGCCACATGTCATCGACACGGTACTGCTGGCCAGCGCAATCGGCCTCAGTCTCACACTGAGGCAGTACCCGTTCGTGCATGACTGGCTGACGGTCAAGGTATTGGCACTGGTGGTATACATCCTGCTTGGCACACTGGCGCTCAAACGCGCCCCCACCCGAACCCTGCGCATCGCGTGTTTCGCGGCCGCAATTGTAACGGTACTGTTCATCGTCAGTGTCGCACGCGCGCATCATCCACTAGGCTGGTTTTACTGATCACCCCATCGGCACCGGCGATACGGGAATGGAATGCCGGCATGATTGGGGCACAATGGAACCGGCTCCGGCAGACAGTTTTTTATTTGTGATTTGACCGCAACAGAATCTCAATCGTGGCACGGCCGGCACCTGAATTCGACGAAACTTTGCGGAGGAAGCGCGTGAGCGAACACAACACCCACTCGAAAATCGTCGGCTACGTGCTGTGGATCTTTGGCTTCCTTGGTGCGCACCGTTTTTACTATGGCAAGCCGATCACCGGCACGATCTGGTTCTGTACTGCCGGACTGTTGCTGGTTGGCTGGATCATAGACCTGTTCCTGATTCCTTCGATGGACCGGCAGGCCGATCACAAGTACGTACCGGGGGACACCAGTTACACAGTCGGCTGGCTGCTGCTCACCTTCCTGGGCTTATTCGGCATTCATCGTTTGTACATGGGGAAATGGGTGACCGCCATCATCTGGTTCCTGACGGTCGGCCTGTTCCTGTTCGGTTACCTGTACGATTACTGGACCCTCAACGAGCAGATAGACAAGGTCAATCGTGAGTCTTCGTAAGTGAACCCGTCATCTGCCTTGCCAGCCTCAGTATCCTGCCAGACCGGGCCGCGTGATGAGATTCGCAGAAACCGATAAGGCCTACGGGCTGGTCTCCATCCTGCTGCACTGGGTCATCGCGCTGGCAACCATTGCCCTGTTTGCACTCGGCCTCTGGATGACCGGGCTGACTTACTATGATCGCTGGTACAACGAGGCACAGTGGCTGCACGAGTCCAGCGGCATGCTGCTGTTCGCGGCGCTGCTGCTGCGCCTGGGTTGGCGCGTATTCAACAGGAAGCCCCAACCACTCAGCATGCCAGCCTGGGAGCAACGGGCCGCTCGCATGGCGCACGCCGGACTCGACCTGCTCCTGCTACTGGTGATTATCAGTGGTTACCTGATCTCTGCCGCGGACGGACGCGCCGTCGACGTATTCAACTGGTTTGCCGTCCCGGCATGGCTCCCCGCAATAGATAAGCAGGCGGATATAGCCGGCGAGTTCCACTTCTATCTGGCCTGTGGCCTGATAGGATTGGCAGGCGTGCACAGCGTTGCCGCACTGAAACATCATTTTTATGACCGGGACGCGACCCTGATACGCATGCTCAGACCCGGATCCCGACCGTAACCGCCCTGCAAACCACTTCCCTGGAGGCTTCGATGAAATCGTTCTCACTAAGCACGCTGGCGCTGACCGCCCTGCTCACCCTGCAGGTCCCCGGCCAGGCATTGGCCATGGACACGTACAAGATAGACACCGAAGGAGCCCACGCATTCGTGCAGTTCAGAATCCGCCACCTGGGTTACAGCTGGCTGTACGGACGCTTCGACAAGTTCGATGGCACCCTGTTGTACGATGCCGCCGCACCAGAGAAGTCGAAAATCACGGTCACCGTGGATGTCGCCAGCATCAACAGCAACCACGCCAAGCGCGACAAGCACCTGCGCGGCGAAGACTTTCTGGACGTGAAGAAATTTCCCACGGCAAAGTTCGAAAGCACCAGCGTACAGATCATCGACTCAAAGAACGCCCTGTTGAAGGGCCAGCTGACCCTGCATGGCGTCACCCGTGAAATCAGCATCCCCGTGAGCCATGTCGGCGGCGGCGACGACCCCTGGGGCGGTTTCCGGCAGGGCTTTTCCGGATCCACCACCCTCCGCCTGAAAGACTTTGATATCGATTACGACCTGGGGCCGGCCTCCACCGAGGTGGAACTACTGCTGGATATCGAAACGATACGACAGTAAGCAGGGCGACGCCCGCAGCGGAACTCGCAATGCCCAACGCCAACTGGCACCTGTACCTGCTGCGTACCCGCATGGACACGCTCTACACCGGTATTGCCACGGATGTGGAGCGGCGGATTCATGAGCATGAATCCGTGAGCGGCAGGGGCGCCAAGTACCTGCGCGCCAAGGGTCCGCTGCAGCTCGCATACCAGGCCTGCGTGGGAAGCCGTGAGATCGCCCTGATGGCCGAGCACCGCATCAAGCAATTGTCCCGGCAGCAGAAGGAACAACTGATTGCCGACAATCCTCCCGGACCGAAGTTGCTCGGAAAACTCGGCCTTGATTGAACCGGGACAGAACTCGCAGTCGCACACGCTGGCTGCTTTTCACCGCCCATAGCTCACACAGGCATACCGGAGCATGAACAATAAATTAATCCGCAAGCTGTTGCCGGTACTGGCCCTGCTGATGGCTGCGGTGATCACCTGGCAGCAACAGGACCACCTGACCGGCGCCCCGACCACCAGCCTCGAGACGCAAACCAGTGACCGTCTCGCAAAAGCATTCAGCAATCGCGAGAGCAACCTGCAGATCGAGGGCGTCGGCACCGTGCTCAGGGTACTCCCTGATGACACCCGCGGCAGCCGGCATCAGCGCTTTCTGCTGGAGCTGGCTTCCGGGCAATCGGTGCTGGTTGCGCACAACATCGACCTGGCACCGCGCATACCCAACCTTGAGCCGGGCGACCAGGTGCACTTTTTTGGCGAATATGAATGGAACGATCGGGGCGGCGTGCTGCACTGGACCCACCATGATCCGCGCGGCCGGCACCCGGATGGGTGGTTGCGGCATCGCGGCCAGAGCTACCGCTGAGAAAAAGTGATCAGAAAAGTCTCGTCACTCTCTATCCGCCCCGCGAATAATGCTACAGTGAGCTAACAATACGTCGCGACGTCGCGCAACACGGCTATCGGAATACCCAGTGACTCAGGTAACACGCATCCTGGTAGTGGATGACCATCCGCTCGTGCGGGATGGTCTGCGCGCCTGTTTGGATGACGAACCCGACATGCACCTCTGCTGGGAGGCCGCGAGCCTCGCGGAAGCAAAAACCAAGCTGCAGCATTATACGCCCGACCTCGCAATGGTCGACCTGTCACTCGGCGACGGCAGTGG
>JBFJWR010000231.1:0-4346 GCA_041623535.1 Pseudomonadales bacterium | reverse complement strand
TGGGAGACTCCGGCCACGATGGCGCGAGCGCTGTTGCCAACCTGCCGGACACCGCCGAGATCTGCGGTTGTAACGGGGTTTGCAAGGGCACCATCGTGAATGCCATCACGGAGCAAAAACTGTTCACGTTGGAAGACGTGCGCGGTGCGACCAAGGCTTCGGCATCCTGCGGATCCTGTACCGCGCTGGTGGAACAACTGCTGGCGACCACCATGGGTGGCGAGTACACGCCGACTTCCGGTGAAAAATCGATTTGTAAATGCACCGACTACAACCACGAGACAGTGCGTCGCTCGATCCGCGATGCACAACTGAAATCCTTCCGCGCGGTTTCCCAGTACCTGGAGTTCCGGGAGCCGGATGGCTGCCATGTCTGCCGGCCGGCGATCAATTACTACCTGCTCTCGCAGTGGCCCGGCGAGTACCAGGACGACGCGCAGAGTCGTTTCGTCAATGAGCGTATGCACGCCAATATCCAGAAGGACAACACCTACAGCGTGATTCCGCGGATCTGGGGTGGGGTGACCACACCGGCGGAACTGCGCGCGATTGCCGAAGCAGCCGAGAAATACGAAGTGCCCACGGTGAAGATCACCGGGGGACAACGGATCGACCTGCTCGGGATACGCAAGGAGAACCTGCCGAAGATCTGGAAAGACCTGTCAGATGCCGGCTTTGTATCCGGGCATGCCTATGGCAAGGCGCTGCGTACGGTGAAGACCTGTGTCGGCTCTGAATGGTGTCGCTTCGGCACGCAGGACTCCACCGGCCTTGGCATCAAGCTGGAGAAAATGACCTGGGGGTCATGGACGCCGGCCAAGGTCAAGATCGCGGTATCCGGGTGTCCGCGGAATTGTGCGGAAGCCACCATCAAGGATTTTGGCGTGGTGGCGGTCGATTCCGGATGGGAACTCTATGTCGCCGGTAACGGCGGCATGAAAGTGCGGGTTTCCGAGTTTCTCACCAAGGTGGAAACTGAAGACGAAGTGATGGAGTACGCCGGCGCCTTCATGCAGTTGTATCGCGAGGAAGGTCGTCACAACGAGCGTACCGCACCCTGGATCGAACGCGTTGGCCTGCACTACATCAAGGAGCAGATTGTCGACGACGACAAGAATCGTACGGAACTCTGCGAGCGATTCCTGCTTTCACAGCAGTATGCACAGGTCGACCCCTGGGCAGAGCGTGCCAACCAGCAGCAGACGCCGGCAGAGTTTGTGCCGGTCAAGCAGCTGGCCTGAGAGGAGAATATCGATGAGTAACTGGATAGAAGTCGCATCGCTGCATGATGTTCCGCTGGCCGGAGCGCGCGTGGTTGAGTCCAGCGTGGGCGACATAGCCATTTTCCGTACCCACGGTGATGAGGTATTTGCGCTGCTCGACAAATGTCCGCACAAGGGCGGGGCGCTTTCACAGGGCATCGTTCATGGCCGGCGCGTCACCTGCCCGCTGCATAACTACGTGATCGGTCTGGATGATGGCGAAGCGCAGGGTCATGACAGTGGTTGCACGCAGACCTTCCCGGTCAAGGTCGAGAACGGCATGGTCCTGCTTTCCCTGGCGTAACCATGACAGCGCCCCGGACTGTAAATACCACCTGCCCTTACTGCGGCGTGGGCTGCGGCGTGCTGGCCAGTGTCGAGGATGAGTCTGCCCGACTGATTGCAGTGTCCGGTGATCCGGACCATCCGGCGAACCTGGGACGCCTCTGCTCCAAGGGATCTGCACTGCACGAAACCGTTGGCTTGCAGGGTCGCTTGCTGCACCCGGAAATCGACGGGCAGCGCAGCACCTGGGACGCCGCGCTCGACCGGGTGGCCAGTACCTTCCAGCAGACGATAGCCGAGCATGGACCCGGCAGCGTGGCATTCTACGTTTCCGGGCAATTGCTGACGGAAGATTATTACGTGGCCAACAAGCTCATGAAGGGCTTCCTCGGCAGCGCCAATATCGATACCAATTCGCGCTTGTGCATGGCGTCGTCGGTGGCCGGCCATAAGCGGGCCTTCGGTTCCGATACCGTGCCCGGTTGTTACGAGGACCTGGAACTCGCTGAACTGGTGGTGCTGACCGGTTCCAACACCGCCTGGTGTCATCCGGTGCTGTACCAACGCATTCGGGCGGCGAAAGAAAAGAATCCGCGCATGAAAGTGGTGGTGATCGATCCGCGGCGCACCGCGACCTGCGAGATTGCCGACCTGCATCTCGCCCTGCAGCCCGGTACCGATACCCTGCTGTTCAATGGGCTGCTGGCGTACCTGGCGCGTTATGGGCACATCGACTTCTCCTATATCGAATCGCACACGCAGGGATTCGGGGCGGCGATTGAGGCCGCGCGACAGGAGGGTGACAAGCTGCCGGACGTGGCGCGTACCTGTGGCCTGACTGCCGATGACCTGAGTCGCTTTTACAGCCTGTTCGCGTCCACCGGGAAAACCGTCACGGTCTATTCGCAGGGCGTGAACCAGTCGAGTGCCGGAACCGACAAGGTCAACAGCATTATCAACTGTCACCTTGCCACCGGCCGTATTGGCACGCCTGGTGCGGGTCCGTTTTCGGTGACCGGGCAGCCCAATGCCATGGGTGGGCGGGAAGTCGGCGGGCTGGCGAACCAGTTGGCTGCGCACATGGACTTTGACAGCGACAGTATCGAACGGGTGGCGGAATTCTGGTCGGCACCGGCCATGGCCAGGGAGCCGGGCCTGAAAGCGGTGGACCTGTTTCAGGCCGTTGGCGAGGGAAAGATCAAGGCACTGTGGATCATGGCGACCAATCCCGCAGTCAGCCTGCCGGATGCCGACAGGGTGCGGGCGGCCATCGCCGGTTGCGAGTTTGTCGTGGTTTCCGACTGTATCGCAGACGCGGAGACGGTGCGGCTGGCGCACGTGCGGTTGCCCGCTGCCACCTGGGGTGAAAAGGACGGCACGGTGACCAATTCGGATCGCACGATTTCGCGGCAACGTGCATTTCTGCCCCTGCCTGGCGACTGTCGTCCCGACTGGTGGATCATCAGCGAGGTCGGCCGGCGCATGGGTTACGCGGAGGCGTTCAGCTACGGTAATGCGCGCGAAATATTTGCCGAGCATGCGGCTCTCTCCGGCCTCGATAACCATGCCGCGGGTCGCCTGCGCGGTTTTGATATATCCGCTTACGAATCGTTGGACGATTCCAGCTACGAGTCCCTTGCGCCCGCTCCCTGGCCGGCACGTCCCGGATTCGGGGTGGTGCCCCGCATGTTTGCCGATGGCATTTTCCACACTGCGGATCAGCGCGCACGACTGGTGCCCATCATCACGCGTCAGCCGGTCAACCGGCCCGATACCGCGTATCCACTGGTGCTCAATACCGGGCGCATTCGCGACCAGTGGCACACCATGACGCGCACCGGGCTGTCACCACGGCTGAGTGCCCACCTGCCGGAACCGTTTCTGGAAATACGTGCCGAGGACGCAGCCACTTCGGGACTGGAGCAGGGCGAACTGGCAGAGGTGGAATCACGCTGGGGACGGATGCTGGCGCGCGTACGGATATCTGACGATCAACAGAAAGGTTCGGTGTTCGTGCCCATGCACTGGAGTGATCAGAATTCCCTGTCTGCGCGCATGGGTGCTTTGGTGAACCCGGTGACCGACCCGCAGTCGGGGCAGCCGGAAAGCAAGCACACGCCGGTACGGGTCAGACCCTGGTCTCCGGCCTGGCACGGGTTCATCTTGTCGCGGCGGTTGCTGGATATTCCGGGAATCGACTGGCGGGTGCGTGCCGAAGGCGTTGATTTCCATCGCTACGAACTGGCCGGTGGTACGACACATGCCGACTGGGCGGCCTGGGCGCGTGAACTGTTGTGCGAGCCGGGAGAGACAGCAGCGGAATGGGTGGATTTCCAGGATGTCCGTGCCGGTCGCTACCGGGGCGCGCGGATAATCCAGGGGCGCCTGGAAAGCTGCCTTTTTGTTGCGCCGGATATTCGCCTGCCGGAGCGTAGCTGGCTTGCGGGTTTATTTCAGCGTGAGCACCTGTCGGATGCAGAGCGCGCCAGCCTGCTGGCCGGCAGCCCGGGTAGTGGCGTGGAGAATCCCGGGCCGGTGATCTGCGTCTGTCATGGCGTGGGTCGCAATACCCTGCTCAAGGCCATCGCCACGCAGCAACTGGATTCCGTGGCGGCGGTCG
Organism: Pseudomonadales bacterium; assembly: GCA_041623535.1. Taxonomy (GTDB): domain Bacteria; phylum Pseudomonadota; class Gammaproteobacteria; order Pseudomonadales; family JBFGWM01; genus JBFJWR01. Next base: position 179 of record JBFJWR010000231.1, on the reverse strand, counting down.
GTCAGTGCACGCAGGCCGGTACCAACTGTGGTTCCTGTATTCCTGAAATCCAGAAACTACTCGGCAGCCCCGCCTAACCAGTGCGGTCGTAGCGAAGCAGGCAGGCCGGCTGACAGCGCTTTCTCGCGTGCAGATTCGCCCAGCAGGAATTCATAACTCCAGCGACTCCCCGGCCATAC
>JBFJWR010000230.1:0-4358 GCA_041623535.1 Pseudomonadales bacterium | reverse complement strand
CTATCACCTGCCCGGCCTCATCCGACATGAGGTAAGTCCGGTTGCCATGCAGCACACCGGTATCACCCTGCGAGATCGGGGCCGCATGTCGGTGTGTATCCAGCCCGTCGCCGCCCGCTTCCACGCCGACCATGCGCACATTGCTGTCGTTCAGGAAGGGATGAAACAGGCCGATGGCATTGGAGCCACCGCCAACACAGGCCACCAGCACGTCGGGCAGGCGGCCCTCGGCATCCAGCACCTGCTGGCGCGCCTCGCGACCGATGACGGATTGAAACTCGCGTACCAGCAGCGGGTACGGGTGCGGCCCGGCCACGGTACCGATGATGTAGAAGGTGTTCTCGACATTCGTCACCCAGTCACGCAATGCCTCGTTCATGGCGTCCTTGAGCGTGCGGGTACCGGAAGTGACAGAACGCACTTCGGCACCGAGCAGGCGCATGCGATAAACGTTCGGCGCCTGGCGCTTGATGTCTTCCTCACCCATGTACACGCAGCACTCCAGGCCCAGGCGCGCTGCGATCGTGGCAGTCGCCACACCGTGCTGCCCGGCCCCGGTTTCGGCAATGACACGGGGTTTTCCGGAGTAGCGGGCCAGCAGGCCCTGCCCCACGGTATTGTTGATCTTGTGCGCACCCGTGTGATTGAGGTCTTCGCGCTTGAGGTAGATACGCGCCCCACCCAGTTTCTCGCTCCAGCGACGGGCGTAATACAGTGGCGAGGGACGACCCACGTAATGCGCCAGGTCGGCGGCAAACTCGTTGATGAAAGCGGGATCCCGGCGCAGGCGGGTAAAATCGGCCTCCAGCTGCTCGAGGGCGAACATCAGCGTTTCCGAGACAAACTGCCCCCCGTACTTGCCAAAGTGCCCGTGTTTGTCCGGATACTTGCTGAAATCGTTCACTGCTCTGCTTCCCCGTCTGCAGCGCGCACTGCGCGCATGAATGCTTGAATCTTTGCCTGGTCCTTGATGCCCGGTGAGGATTCCACACCGCTGCTCACGTCCACGGCATAGGGCCGTACCTGGCGGATCGCCGCGCCGACATTCGCGGCGTCTAGCCCGCCGGCGAGCACCACGCGGTCTGCCAGCCGGGATGGCACCCGGGCCCAGTCAAAGGTCTGGCCGGTACCACCGGGCGCGTGCTTCGCATAGGCATCCAGTAACAGGCCGCGGGCCCCGGCATACTCATCGGCAAACGCCTGCAGATCGAGCCCGGGCCGCATGCGTCCGGCCTTGATCCAGTTGGCACCGCAGGCGGCACAGTTTTCCGCTGGCTCCTCGCCATGAAACTGCAGCAACTGCAGTCCGGCCCTTTCACGGACAACAGCCACCTCTTCCGGTTCCGCATCCACGAACAATCCCACCGCGGAAACGAACGCCGGCAACGACTGTGCGATGCGTGCTGCGTTCTCAATGCTGACGTAGCGCGGACTGCCACGGTAGAACACCAGGCCGATGGCATCTGCACCCGCCTCGACCGCCGTTCGGGCATCCTCGACCGAGGTGATGCCACAGATTTTGACCCGGGTTCTATGCAACATGCTGGCTGAAAGATGCGGAATGAAAACGCGATGATACCAGACGCATACGCGCTTGGAGTCGCTCGGGACGCGAATTCACCGGCCGGGCGATTCCCAGAAACCGCGGCCCTGCGCACCCAGGAACCAGGGCAGGCACAGTTGCTCCGGCAGGCCGAACCGCAGCGGATACCCGGCACCGCACAAATACAGGCCATCCGGCCGCGCGGTGGGCGCAGCCAGCGTCCGGTCCCCTCCCTGCAGCAGGTCGCGAATCCATTCTTCCGGCTGTTCCCCACGGCCGACTGCCAACAGGCTGCCGGTGATATTGCGTACCATGTGCAGCAGGAACGCATTGGCCTGGACACGCAGCAGCACTCCCGGCCCCGCCGCTTCCACGCTGATTCGGAACAGGCGCCGCCAGGGCGTGGTCGATTCACAGGCGGCAGCCCGGAATGCCGAGAAGTCGTGCTCGCCGAGCAGGAACTGCGCCGCACGGTGCATTCTGCCCGCATCCAGCGGTCGGCGCTGGTGCAGCAGCATGGCGGCCGGGCAGGCAGGTGCCACCGCGCCGGTTGCGATCACGTACAGGTAGGTGCGGGACAGTGCCGCAAAGCGGGCCTCGAAATCATCCGGCACCGCACGCACCCAGCGAATCCGAACGTCCCGGTCGAGCAGCGTGTTGGCACCACGCAACCAGTTTTCCGTCGTGCGCCGGGCGGAAGAATCAAACTGGGCAATCTGCAGGGCGGCATGCACACCGGCATCGGTACGACCGCAGCCACCGATCGTCACCGCGTGATCGGCGACAGTGCCCAGTGCCTGTTCGAGTGCTGCCTGCACGGTCGGAGTACGCACATTGTCGGCCTGCCGCTGCCAGCCATGGTAGGCGGCACCGCTGTATTCAACGCCGAGCGCATAACGCGTCATGAATCGGATACCCGGAATAAAAACAGCCGGGGTGACAACGCCACCCCGGCTGCAGGTTCGTCGCGATTAATCAGAGCTTGCTGATCAGGGCTTCCGCCTCTGCTTTCTGCTCGTCATTTCCTTCCTGTACGACTTCGTCGAGAATTTCACGGGCGCCTTCGGCATCCCCCATGTCGATATAGGCACGGGCGAGATCCATCTTGGTGGCCACTTCATCGCCACCTGCCGTGTCATCGAGGTCCAGGTCGCCGAAATCAAACTCATCAGTCGCCTCTTCGGCGGCGGCTGCCGGAGCGGCCGATTCCAGATCGCCCAGGTCTCCCAGCTCGGCATCCAGATCCAGGTCATCCGCCACATCACTGGACAGGTCCAGATCGTCGACGGTATCCGAGGACAGGTCCAGGTCGTCGAGACCCGCTTCAAGGTCATCGGCTACTTCCGCCATTTCCAGGTCAGACTCGAGATCGAGGCTGCCCAGTTCATCGTCCAGATCGCTGACCGTACCAGCGGCTTCAGCGGCCGGCGGGACTTCATCCAGATCCAGTTCCAGATCGTCCAGTACCGATTCTGCGGTGCCGTCATCCGGCAGGCTGTCGAGATCCAGGTCGTCGAGTCCGGTACCAGCATCATCGAGCTCGGCATCCAGTTCGGCCGACAGGCTGTCCAGTTCGGCACTCAGATCTGCTTCCGCTTGCGCATCAGCTGCACTACCGCCTGCAATATCAGCCGTCAGTTCCATGCCCAGATCGTCGAGCGAGGGACCACCGTCATCATCCAGCGCCTGCTCGATGGCGGTCACCGCGGGTTTGTGCTCGGGTTCCGGAACATCCAGCGGCTCTTCCAGGGCATCATCAACCGCTGCTGCCAGTTGCTCGGGTTCTGCTTCCGGTTCCGGCTTGTCGGTATCCAGGCCTGCGAGCAGTGCATCATTGCCATCGTTCAGCAGTTCGCCTTCGTCCAGGGCGACCATTTCTTCATCGTCCTTCGCGGCAGAACGGCGACGCATGAACAACATGCCACCGAGCAGGGCGAGGAGCGCGCCTCCACCCAGACCGCCGAGTACCAGGGGATTCTCAAACAGGCCCGGTTCCGGGGGGGGCGGCGGCGCCGCTTTTTTCGGCTTGGCAGCCTTGGGCTTGGGCTTGGGTTTCGCCACCGGTGCCGGCGTATCTTCAGCCGATGCGGACTGGGGTTCCGGTTCGCTCATCAGATCGATGGCCGGCTTGTCTGCGTCCGCGATATTGCCGGTCGCGGCATCCATATCGGCCACCATGTCATCGTAGGAGTCGGTGTCCCCTGCGGCGGCGTCAAGGTCTTCACCCGCATCATCCAGTGCGGCCTGTGCAGCAGCCAGGCGCTCTTCCAGCGTCTGGGCATCTTCCATAACCGGCTTGGCCGTGTCCGTCATATCGGCAGCAGCCTTGGCCGCCGGGTCCTGCTTGGCAGTATCAGCAGCAGCGCCGAGCTTTGCCTGCAGATCAGCCAGCTGGGAGTTCTTCAGTTCAATCAGCCGCTCCAGCGTGCGGACCTGGCCTTCCAGCTGCTGCACGTGCCCGGAAAGTTCCTCGGCGCGTCGTTCACTTTTATCGAGATTTTCCTTGGCCACGGAAAGTGCCGCATCGGACGTGCCGGTACCCTTGTCCGTGCCACCGGCTGAACTGCCGGATGTCATCGAGTCTTCCGGCGGTGCGGCAACCAGTTTCAGGTGCGCTGATTCGTCTGCGGGTGCCGGTGCCGTGGTATCGGTGTCCCGGGAGACCTTGCGCGTGGGTTGCCCGCTCTTCCAGGCATCTTCCTGGCGGGCAAATTCCTCGGTGGCCTCGCTGCGGGAAAGTTCGCGAACCTGGTCCGCGGACGGCAACTGCAGTACCTTGCCGCGCTTCAGCAGGTTGATGTTGTTATTGATGAAT
>JBFJWR010000229.1:0-4374 GCA_041623535.1 Pseudomonadales bacterium | reverse complement strand
GGTACTGCCGGAAGCCGGCCTGGAGCTGATCTGCGAAAGCCAGTTGTTCGGCGAACGGGTCGCCCAGGCACGGCGCCGCGAAACCCGCCAGGATCAGAGCGAGTTCGTGGTGCGCAACCTCGCCGAACTACGCGAGGGTGCGCCAGTTGTGCATATCGATCACGGCGTCGGCCGCTACCGGGGCCTGCACAGCATGCAGATCGACGGCCAGGACACCGAGTTTCTCTGCATTGAATACGCCGAGGAGTCCAAGCTCTACGTGCCGGTCGCAGACCTGCACCTGGTCAGTCGCTATGCCGGCCTGGAAGAGGAATCCGCCCCCCTGCACCGTCTCGGCAGTGAGCAGTGGAGCAAGGCCCGGCGCAAGGCGGCCGAGAAGATCCGCGACACCGCCGCAGAGCTGCTGGAACTGTATGCCACGCGCCAGACCCGTAAAGGCACGCCCTACCCGGTGCCGGAACTGGAATACCGTGCATTCGCCGCCGGCTTCCCGTTCGAGGAAACGCCCGACCAGCAGGCCGCCATACGCGCGGTAATCAGCGATCTCGAATCAGCACAACCCATGGATCGGCTGGTCTGTGGTGATGTCGGCTTCGGGAAAACCGAGGTCGCCATCCGCGCCGCCTTCGTGGCCGTACACAATAACAAGCAGGTTGTGCTGCTGGTGCCGACCACGCTGCTGGCGGAACAGCATTACCAGAGCTTTCGCGACCGCTTTGCCGGACTGCCGGTACAGATCGACGTGGTTTCGCGCTTCCGGACCACCAAGGAGCAGACCGAAATCGTCGAGCGGGCGCGGGTCGGCAAGGTGGATATCCTGATCGGTACGCACCGCCTGCTGCAGAACGACATCAAGTACCAGCGCCTCGGGCTGATCATCATTGACGAGGAACACCGCTTCGGCGTGCGGCAGAAAGAAAAACTCAAGGCGCTGCGTGCCGAAACGGACATCCTGACACTCACGGCCACCCCGATTCCACGCACGCTGAACATGTCGCTTTCCGGCATGCGCGACCTGTCTATCATTGCCACCCCACCGGCCCGCCGCCTGTCGATCAAGACCTTTGTCCGGCAGCGCCAGGTGCCGCTGATCCGCGAGGCCGTGCTGCGTGAACTGGTGCGTGGCGGGCAGGTTTTCTACCTGCACAACGAGGTCAAGAGCATAGAGCGGATGGCCAAGGAACTGGGCAGCCTGCTCCCCGAGGCACGCATCACCATCGCCCACGGGCAGATGCCGGAGCGCGAGCTGGAAAAGGTCATGGGCGACTTCTACCACAAGCGCTTCAACATCCTGCTGTGCACCACGATCATCGAAAACGGCATCGACATCCCCAACGCCAACACGATTATCATCGAACGGGCAGACCGGTTTGGCCTCGCCCAGTTGCACCAGTTGCGCGGTCGCGTCGGACGCTCGCATCACCAGGCCTATGCCTACCTGCTGACGCCACATCCCAAGGCCATGACCGGCGATGCGGTCAAACGCCTGGAAGCCATCGCTTCCGCCGAAGAGCTCGGTGCCGGCTTCACGCTGGCTTCCCACGACATGGAAATCCGCGGGGCCGGCGAACTGTTGGGCGAAGAACAGAGCGGCCAGATCGAAACCATCGGCATGACGCTGTACCTGGAGATGCTGGAACGCACCGTGGAAGCCATGCGCTCCGGCGAACAGCCGGATCTTGAGCATCCCGTCAGCGGGCACTGCCAGACCAACCTGAGAATTCCGGCCCTGCTGCCGGATGCGTATGCACCCGACGTACACGAGCGCCTGATGCTCTACAAGCGCGTGGCCGGGGCCCGTGACGAGACCGAACTGCGCGACCTGCGCAGTGAACTGATCGACCGCTTCGGCGCCCTGCCCCCGCCCGCCCGGAACCTGTTCCTGGTCGCGTCCCTGAAACTGCGCGCCGACCGGGCGGGGATCGCGCGCATTGACGTCGGCGCCCGTGGCGGCTGGCTGGAGTTTGCCTCCTCCACCCGGGTTGAACCGCTACGACTGGTGCAACTCGTGCAGGCCCGATCCGCCGAGTTTCAACTGCGCAGCGGGAATCAGTTACACTTTCGCGCAGAACTCGAAAACATAGATGAGCGCATGAAATACCTGGAACGCCTGTTTGCTGATTTGCTGCCCCAGTCACCTGCGGATGCGGCCTGAGATGTATTTTCCGGCCTGCCTCAGCCTGCTGAACATGCGTTCCTGCCTGGTGCTTGTGCTGTTCGTTTTCCAGTTGCCGGTGGCTCACGCACAATCCAGCCATGCGGGCAAATGGTTCCAGGTGGAAGTGATCATCTTCACCCAGACCTCACCGGGAGGCAGCGACCCCTCACGCCTGCCACAGGTCGAAGTGCTGAACCAGCCCGCCGGTGTCCAGTTCCTGCGCGCCACTGAAAACGCCCTGTCCAACGGTCAGGGCGGCCGTGCCGACCCGGCCAGTGATCCCTTTGTGCTGCTTTCCAGTGGTGACCGGGCATTGAACGAGATGGCCCGGCGCATCGATGGCAACGGCAGCTACCGGGTTCTGTATCACCAGGCCTGGCGTCAGCCGGTCCTGCTGCGACGGGATGCCCAGCCCATCTACATACGCGGCGGCAGTGTCATCCAGGACACCCCGGAGCTCGAAGGGCTGCTCACGCTGAGCGTCGATGTTTACCTGGCCACAGAGGCCGACCTGCGCTTGTCCGAGCCCGGTGATGTCAACCTGCCGCCACCGCCTGGCGATCCGCTGGCGGTCAATTCCGACTGGCACCAGCAGGCCGCGCGTGCAGAATCCGGCATTCGTGAACTCGACCCAGCCGGCGCTTTCACCGGCGGACGCAACATGCAGCGATTTTCCACCATTGCCCTGCAGGAAAAGCGGGGGCGCATGCGCAGCACCGAACTGCATTACTTCGATCACCCGCGGCTCGGCATGGTGCTGCGCTTTGACCGCTACCAGCCGCCTCCCGGAACGCCCTGATCAGCCACTCTGCCTTGCGCACGCCAGGTACATATCCCACGGATACCCCGCTGAAAAGCGCCGCAGTTCGCTGAGCGTCAACCGGTTCAGCGCGAACAGTTCCAGCAGTTTTTCAGTACGCAGGGCATAGGTCGGACTGCGTCCCAGCAGGCGCAGGCTGCACTGCATCAGTCTTACGCTCAATGCATCCGCACACCAGTCAGCCAGGATCAGCCGCCCGCCAGGGCGCAGCACGCGGGAGAACTCCGCGATCGCGGGACCCGCATCCGGCAGGCAATGCAGGCTGCTGCTGGATACCAACAGGTCCACGCTCTGTGTGCCCAGTGGCAGGGCTTCACTGCCGGCCTGCAATAACCTTGTGTCTGCTGGCAGGCGTTGCCGGGCTACGGCCAGCATTTCCGGTGACGGGTCGATACCCACCCGTTTGGTGTTCGGGGCCCGCCGCGCGATGCGCTCCAGCAACAGTCCGGTACCGCAACCGGCATCCACCACGCAGGCATCGTCGAGCACCCCGAGTTGCCGCAGAATCTCGCGGTGGGAACGCGCATTGTAATAGCGGTAACGGCGATCGTAGCGCCCGGCCAGCGCGGCGTATTCCTCGATAGCTTTCATGAGGGGCCATACTGTATATTCATACAGTCCATGTGATTCGTTACAGCAATCGGAAAGGAGTTACCCCACTCCCATGCAGAAGGATAGGCACAAGGGCCGTGGTGCCGCCAGCAACCAGGCGAGTCGCTACCTGGCCACCTCCAGCGAACGGGTGGACGACGGCTGGTACCAGGAGGAATGCCGACCGGCACCCCGCACCCGCGTTCAGCCGGTACGCGCGAAAACCATCATTACCCGCAACCAGTCTCCGGATATTCCCTTTGAGCAGTCCATCAACCCCTACCAGGGTTGCGAACACGGGTGTATTTACTGTTTTGCCCGGCCCACCCATGCCTACTGGGATCTCTCGCCCGGGCTCGATTTCGAAACGCGCATCCTCAGCAAGCCCGATGCGGCGGTACTGCTGGAGAAAGCCATCTCCTCGCCGCGCTACCAGTGCCGACCCATCGCCTTCGGGACCAACACCGATCCCTATCAGCCCGCTGAACGGAATGAGCGCATCATGCGCCAGCTGCTGGAAGTCCTGCAGCGCCATCGCCACCCGTTCGGCATCGTCACCAAGAGCGCACTGATTTTGCGCGATCTCGATATTCTCACGGATATGGCGCGGCAGAATCTCGTGCATGTCATGGTCAGCGTGACCACGCTGGACAACGAATTGAAACGTCGGCTGGAACCGCGCACCGCGTCCCCGTCCGCGCGACTGCGCACCATCGCCGAACTTGCTGCCGCCAACGTACCGGTTGGCGCCATGGTAGCGCCGGTGATCCCGGCCCTGAACGATGCCGAACTGGAATCGATTCTG
>JBFJWR010000228.1:0-4376 GCA_041623535.1 Pseudomonadales bacterium | reverse complement strand
TTGCCGGTGCGGGGCAGGCTTCGGGCTCAAGCAGAAGTGGCAGGACAGTGGGGATGTTCAAGCTTGATTTCCGGATCAATGGTGCAGGTGCCTGCCGGTGCTACAGAGCACGCCGGCGCAGGTGTTCCCGGGATGGTTCGAACCTGCTGGCAGTTTAGCGGAAAACCGGGCGCCATTTTGCGGCTGCGTCAGCCGGCAAGTTTCTCCAGTGCCCGGGCTGCTTCGTTGCAGACCTGCCGGTAGCGCCGGTGCAGGTCTGCACTGATTTCCCCGCCACGGCTGCCCAGGTCGGCGTACACCAGAACCATGGGCTGCTCGCGGAAAGCCAGGGAGCAGATGCAGAAAGACAGTGGCCGCAGTACTTCCTTCAATTGTGGCGGTAGGCGGCCCAGAACTGCGGCACGATTCGCGGCAGTGACATGCAGCGCCGACGGTTTGCCCAGCAACTGGCTGAACAGATCGCCGGTTTGCGTGGGCACGGTCGTCCCGGTGGTAAGGGCGGGATGGCCTGCCAGTCCGGCTTGCAGGCGCAGTTGCAGGATGCCCTCCCGATTGCGGCTGAAAATCAGCACCCGCTCAAGGCCAAGCCCGCCATGCAGGCCTTCCACCAGGGCCCGCAGGATGCCCGGCAGGCCACTGGCCGTACCCTGGCTGTCACGCAGGGCGGCAACCGCCTGGCGCAGCCTGGTTGCGCTCGCGCTGGCCGCTGCTGTTGCCGGTGTCGGTTTGGGTGTGGGAGTTTTTCCGGCGGGCCTGGGCCGGGTTTGAGCGCGCGGCGGCAGCGGACGATGGCGTACGGGCAGTGGTTCAAGTAGTCCGACCGCTGGCTGGCCGCCGGCAGGGCCGGCCAGGCTGCGCGTTATCTTGACGGCGCCGTAATGCACCATGTGGATGGCATTGGGTAGTTGCAGGTTCAATAGTCCCGCTGCGGCCCGTTCGGCGCGCAGCGTACCGCGTGAGTACCAGTTATCGGCACTATTCAGTGCCAGCAGGTTGGCAATCACGGCGAAGGTCAGGTTGTCGTTCAGCAGCGCCCGGTGCGGAAAGGCAGACATCGCCCGCTGTTCGCGGGCGGTATCCCCCAGTCGTGCAAAGGCGCTGATGGTTGGCGGTGGACAAAGCTGCTCATGGGCGAGCAGCGGTCGTATGAAGCGTTCCAGTTTCCAGTGCTGGAACAGGGCGGCGGTCAGTGCGTTGAAATCGCAGCCCAGCACGGCGGAAAGTCGCGTAACCAGGGACCGGCGCGGGCCGCGGAAGCAGGCGGCCAGCCGTTGCATGGTTTTTGGGTCAGCGCGGCTTATTGCCCACAGTGGTGCGGTTCGCAGGGCGGCCATCCATTGCGCCTCGTAGGGTGAGGCGCGTTTCCGGTATTCCAGCCAGGTCAGGGTTTGCAGTCCGGCGTGGTGGCTGATCGCCAGTTGCTGCCGGTAGCCATCTGTCCAGGTGGCTGCGCCTTCCGGAATGGTGGGCACATTTTCGATCAGCGCCCGCACCCTTTGCAGGCCGAGCATGCTCATCGCATGTTCGAGGTCGTAGAACACGTTTCGCGTTTCCTGCACCAGTGCGTTGGCTTCGCGGAACACGTGAAAGGCGAAGGCCGGATCAGAGACGGCGATCCGGGCCAGCGCACGAATGCTTTCATTACCGCCATGCAGTAAACGCCGCAGGCGAATGATGGTTTCCGGAAAGACCGGTAACGCCGGGGCGGCCAGCTTGCGGGTCCAGGCGGCGAGTGCGTCCTCGCGGGCGGTTGAGTCTGTCATGGTTCCTGCTAAGTGGCAGCCGCCATGGCTGCGGCGAAGTCGCGGAAATGTTCCAACCGCCAAGCCAGAATAGACGATGCCTCCACTGCCTGGCGAAGCGCGCAGTCCGGCTCCTCTTCGTGACGACAATTATGAAACCGGCAGTCGCCCAGAAAGGGTCGGAATTCAGGAAAGCAGCGCTGCAGTTCGTCGCGTTCCATGGGCAGCAGTGGAAACTCGCGAATGCCGGGTGCATCAATCAGGCGGCCATCGGTGGCAAACGGGTACATGCGCGCGGTGGTCGTAGTGTGGCGACCAATCGCCTGCGCCTGGCTGAGTGCGCCTATGGTTGGATCAGCCTGTGGGCACAACTGTTCGATCAGCGATGACTTGCCCACGCCGCTCTGTCCCACCAGGGCGCAGGTCGCTCCGGCGGCGGCCTGATTCAGATCCTCCATGCCCGCGCCGCTGGTGGATGAGCAATACAGCAATGGGTAGCCAATGTCCCGGTAGGGTGCCAGTAACTCGGCGGCAGCCGTGAATTCGGGCAGATCCGATTTGTTCAGCACCAGCACCGGGCTCAGTCCGGCCCGCTCTGCACACACCAGGTACTGGTCTATGAGGCGTCGGTCCGGTTCCGGTCGCGCGGCCGAAATGATGAAAAGCCGGTCCAGGTTGGCCGCCAGTACGCGCGGTTCGCCACGCGGTCCGGGGCGTTGCAGTTCGCTGGTCCGGGCCTGCCGTTCTTCAATGACGCCGCGCCCCTCCGGAAGCATCTGCCACTTCACGCGGTCACCACAGACAATTCCCGATGCCAGGCTGGCGCGAATGTCACAGTGGACGATGAGTTCGCCGTCCTGCGCGGTCACCTCGGCATGCCGGCCAAACCGGGCAACCACCACGCCGTCCTGCAGATTCAGGGCAGCGCTGCTTGTTGCGGTCACGAGATCTTTACGGCGCTGAGAGATTCGGCGTCGCTGCAGGTCCGAGATTCGCCTCCGGCTCATGAGTGTCGCGCTGCCTGTTCTGTGTGCTGTTGGACGATCGAACCCGATTGAGCCATTATTCCACCTGCGCCTGAAAAATTTCCGTTCCCCTTGGAGCGCGCCAAATTATGTCCAAGGATCATAACCTGATCTGGATCGATCTCGAGATGACCGGGCTGGACCCGGACACTGATTATATTATCGAGATCGCGACGATCGTCACCGACCCTGAATTGAATGTGATTGCCGAGGGGCCGGAGATCGTCATACACCAGACAGAAGCAATTCTTCAGCGCATGGATGAATGGAATACCAGTCATCACGGCAACAGCGGCCTGACCGAACGTGTGCTCGCCAGCCCGTTTGATGAGGCGGCGGCCGAACAGCAGACACTGGATTTTGTCTCCCAGCATGTGAATCCCGGCAAATCGCCCCTCTGTGGCAACAGCATCTGCCAGGATCGCCGGTTCATGTACCGGCACATGCCCAAGCTGGAAAAGTTCTGCCACTACCGCAACCTGGATGTCAGCGCGATCAAGGAACTGGCCTGCCGCTGGCGTCCCGATATCATGGGTGGCCTGAAGAAAAAGGGTGCGCACCTGGCGATGGAAGACATCAAGGAGTCCATCATGGAACTGCGTTACTACCGCGAACATTTTCTGAAAATCTGAACTGTTGGTCCGTTCACCGGGCCGATAACTTGCGCTGCTGCTCGGCCAGCGCCCATTCAACGTGTTCTCTGACCACCGGATCCGGTTCCCCGGAGCGACTCTGCAGTGCCTGCAGGATCTCCGGGTCGGCAGGTGCGTTGCCAAGTGCCACTGCCAGGTTGCGCAACCAGCGCTGGTAGCCGCTGCGACGTATCGGGCTGCCCTCGGTCTGTTCTTTCCAGGTGTTTTCATCCCACCCGAACAGGTCTTTCAGTTGCGGCGCTGACCATTGTGCGCGGGGCGTAAAAGCCGGCTCGCGACTGGTTTCCGCGCTGCGATTCCACGGGCAGACCAACTGACAGTCATCGCAGCCAAACACCCGGTTGCCGATCAGTGGCCGCAGTTCCACGGGAATGGTGCCGGGGTGTTCAATGGTGAGGTAGGAGATGCAACGACGGGCGTCGATACGCCACGGGCCGACGATGGCCCCGGTCGGGCATACGTCCATGCAGGCCTGGCAGTTCCCGCAATACCCGCGCTGGGTCGGTTCGTCGACTGGCAGTGGCAGGCTGGTGTAGATCTCGCCGAGAAAAAACCAGGAACCGGCCTGCCGGTTGATCAGCAGGGTGTGCTTGCCCAGCCAGCCAAGTCCGGCTTTCTCTGCCAGAGGCTTTTCGAGTACCGGGGCGCTGTCCACCAGGGCACGGTACCGGTGTTCGTCACACCAGCCACGCAGCTGGTCGGCGACCCGTGCCAGCCGCCGGCGCATCAGCTTGTGATAATCGCGACCGCGCGCGTACAGCGAGATGTAGGCCTGCCTGCCGTCCTCCAGTTCCGCCAGTGCGTCAGTGTGCTCCGGCAGGTAGTTCATACGCGCCGATATCACGCGCCGGGTGCCGGGTTCCAGCAGGTCCGGTTGCAGGCGCATGTCCAGATGCCGGCGCATCCATTCCATCTCGCCATGAAAACCACCGGCCAGCCACTCTTCGAGGTCGTTG
>JBFJWR010000227.1:0-4452 GCA_041623535.1 Pseudomonadales bacterium | reverse complement strand
ATTGGCCAATGCGCTGAGCAACCTGCATAGCCGTTGAGATCGCGCCTTCATGCAGGCCATCGGCCAGGTAGGCGCCAACATGATACGTGTGGTTTTCACCGTTGCTGCGCAGCACCTCACTGCGGTACTTCAGGGCTTCCGTTGTGTATGCGGGTGTATGGTGTTTTTGTCGATAGAGGATTTTGCTGCTGTCGATCAGTTCATTCAGATCGAAAGCCAGGTAGTAACTGGTATCGGTCGCCAGGCCCGAGAGCCGGTTGAGATACGCGTTGTATCCCCACCCGGTGGAAGTCTGGAAGAAATCAAACTCTGACGGGTGCCTGATGTGGAACGCATCGTAGAGTGACGCGTCGGTGTGAATGACGGTCTGTGCATAGTTGGCTCGCCAGGCCCGGAAGCGTACGGATTCCTCGCTGGTGGGTTGTGTCAGCAAGCTCAACACCTGGTCGGGCGGGGTGGCGATCACCACCTTGTCAAAATCCTCTGTACGGTTCTCCTGCATGATCCGGATGCCGCCCGGGTGCCTTTCGATTCCCTGTATATGCGTGTCCACGTGTATGTCGCCGTGAAACCGCTCGAGTATGCGCTCGATATAGCTGAAAACGCCGCCGGGCAGGCGAAACCAGCCTGCGGTCATGTAATTGCGTAGTACATGAATCGCCAGGTCTGCCGGAAAATCGCCAACCTGGTCAAACCGCATTGAATAGCTGTACATGATCAGCAATTTCAGCCACTGGTCTCCCAGGCGGCCGTGTTTCAGAAATCCTGCCAGTGTCTGGCCGCTCAATTCCGGCTCTGACGAGAGCAGCAGGTCTGGTTGCCGGCCCAGCGTGGCAATTTTCAGGCCCAGGAACCGAATGGTTTCCTGCACACGTTTCCAGCCGCTGAGGTTGGAGCGAATCACGTGTGGTGAGAGTATCGGTCGCTTGTCGCGTGGGAACAGCGCCGACCCCACATCGATACGTTCCAGCTGAATGTCCAGTTCGTGCATCAGGTTCAGGAAGTTGGAGAAGTTGGCGGAAAACTCGATGACGCCGGCCTCCAGTCGCAGTGCCGGATCGGTGCCGCCGTCCACCACGTTTTTTCCCAGCGTGCGGATATTGCCGCCGAGCATGGATTCCTTTTCGAACAGCGCGACATCGTGGCCGTTACGATCCAGCAGGTAAGCAGTCGTGATACCGCTAGCGCCGCCACCGATCACGGCGATCTTCACGGGGTGTTCCCCGCGATCAGAGGGGCGCGCATCCGCTCAGTACCTGGTAGAGACGGGCGCCGGTCCAGAAGGACCCGGCAAAGCCGGCGAAACCTGCGGATGCATTGCAAAAATAAAGGTTATCGATGGAAGATTCATGATTCAGGCGGCGCATGCTGATGTTTTCCGGGGTCATGTTCGAACCATACGAGTTGCCCTGCGGGCACCAGCAGTAGCGCTCGTTGGTGGTGGGGCTGCCGGTGATCTTGAACGCGAGGTGCTTGCGAATCCCGGGAATGTAGTGGGCATCGACCTGGTCGAGCATGGCATTCAGTATCTCCTTTTTCCTGCGCTTGTAGGCGTGTTCATCGTTCTGCTTGAGCTGTTGGAAATAGTTGTAATCGGCAACCGTGAGCAGTTCGATGATCTGCTGCCCGGGAGGGCGGTCGCTCAGGTCCCGCGTGATCAGGTCCGGGGTGGTGATGGCAAAACTGGGGTTCGAATAATCCTGTTTGTTATACATCTGGTCGAAGGCGACGTTCAGGTCCTCGTGGCCGCTGTGAAAGACATTCCAGCGACCGAAGCCGTAATCACGCAGATCGATATCCCGCACTGCGCAGTACGCCATGAAGTTGGACGGTGAGTATTCATAGCTGAGTTTCCGGCGCAGGCGGCCGGAAAAATGCTGCAGTCCGATCAGTCCCGCTGCCCGCTGCGGATCCATATTGCAGATGATGGTTTTACCGGTGAATTCGCCATACTCGCCACTTACGAGGTTCTTCGCCCGTACCCGGTCAACCACGCCGTTCTTCATGTGAATGGCATCCACCTCGTGCTGGTAGAGAACCTCCCCACCACTGCCCTTGATGACGCCAACCAGTGAATCGATCACGTGTTCAAAATTCTTCGTCGGAATGTATGCGCCACGTTGGTACCCGGTAAACAACATGACCCAGGCGAAGAACGAGAGTTGGCGTGGTGGTAGCAGGAAGTCCGGCCACTGCAGTGCCAGTAGTGTCTGGGCAGGCAGGGGCAGGCCGGTGCGATCGAAGGCGTCCTGCAGTGTGCAGCTTCGATAGCGGGCTGTCGTCAGGGCAGTGCCCACATTGCGCAGCAACTGCGATGCTTCAACCGGTGGTGTGACCAGGTCCAGGCCGCGCGATACTTCCTGTACCAGGGAGATGAACTTCTGAATATTCCGCGCATGACGTGGGAAAAGATCAACCAGTCGCCGCGTCAGTTCCACGTTATCAGCGGGTATATCCAGCGCATAACCGGGCATGCGCATGTGATCAAAACCATCGGGATCATACTGTTCGAAGGTGACTTCCTGGTCCAGGCCAAGCTGCTGCAGAATCCGGTGTACAGGCTGGCCCTCACCGCAGTTCCAGACATAGTGAAACTGGGCGTTGAACTTGTAGGCTGCTTTGCCCATGGGAAAGGTGTGCCCGAACCCACCCGGGAACTCATGTGCCTCCAGTACGCGGACGCTGCGTCCGGACCTGGCCATGAGCGCAGCGAAAACCAGGGCGGACAGGCCACTGCCCACAACCAGGTAATCGCATTTCGCGCTGCTTCCGCTTTGCAAGGTAATGTACCCCCTCCCCATATATAACAGAGCTTTTGCTTAGAGGGTTATGCGGTGGCCGACCGGTCATTCCCATTATTGGCGCCGGTCGAATAGCCGCTCTGACCGACTACAGGCGGCTGCCAGGGGCGATGTACAGTTTCCACGGCGGGGACTGGCTGCCTCAGTAGCGCAGCAATACCGCGCCCCAGGTGAATCCTGCACCGAAAGCGACGCAGCAAACCAGGTCGCCGGGCTTGACCTTGCCGAGGTCACGCGCCTCGGCCAGGCAGATGGGAATGGTGGCGGCGGTGGTGTTGCCGTACTTCTGGATATTGTTATGCACCCGGTCCGCAGCGATACCCAGCTGTTTCGCGACCATCTGGTTGATGCGCAGGTTGGCCTGGTGCGGAATCAGCATGTCGATATCCGCCACGGTGAGGTCATGCCGCGCCAGCAGCGACCGGATGACCTCCGGCATGCGACGTACGGCTGACTTGAATACTTTCTGCCCGTCCATGTTTGGATACTGGCGACCGGCGTCCAGGTCCTCGTGGGTAATGAACGTGCCGGACTTGAAGCTGGGATAGAGCATGGCCAGGCATTCCGCCTCGGTACCATCCGCGTGCATTTCGGTGCCGATGATGCCGCGCTGCGAATCATCAGAACGACTGAGTACGGCAGCCCCGGCCCCGTCCCCAAACAGCACCGTGACGGTGCGCCCCCGGGTCGCTTTCTCCAGTGCCGGCGAGTGGGTTTCCGAGCCCACCAGCAGAATATTGTTGTACTGACCGGAAATGATCAGCGCGTTGGCCATTTCCAGTCCGTACACGAACCCGGAACACTGCTGCCGGATGTCATAGGCGGGCACGCCGGTAATGCCCAGTTCCCGGCCGAGCAACACGCCGTCGCCCGGAAAGTAATGATCCGGAGAAAGCGTGGCGTAGATGATGCAGTCGATGTCGCCGGCCGCCATATTCGCATCCGCCAGCGCCGCCCGGGCCGCGTTGGCCGCCAGATCGCAGTTTCCCTGCTCTCCCGGTACAACCCAGTGCCGTTGCTCAATGCCGGACCGTTCCACGATCCAATCGTGGCTGGTTTCCATCAGTGCTTCGAGGTCGTGATTGGTCACCACCCGTTCCGGCACGTAAGTCCCCAATCCCCTGATACAGGCTGCAGGCGAAGCCATGGCAAATCTCCGGTGTGAAACACTGCAGAAAGAATAGGGTACTGGAGCGGGTGCGGGAAAGTCCGCTCCTATGATCTACTGTATGCATATGCGAAGTATTCTGTTTTTCCTGATTGTCTTCCCGGCATTTGCGGCGCATGCAGTCGTTCCGGCGCATGAATTCGCGCCCATGGTGCTTTATGCCGGAAAGATCAAAGATGGATCCTTTAACCAGTCCGCTCATCAGGGCGTGTTGCGCTTCGAACGCGAGAGCCAACTTGATGTGGCGGAGCAAAGCGTTTCCTACCAGGCGTATCGTTTTCCCGTAGTGCTACAGGACGCAATCAGTTCAGGCGCCAATCCGCTGATTACGTTTCCCACGACCGCGGCGGAGGTTCGCACGCTGGAGCAGTTTGCCGCGCAATATCCGCGGCAAACCTTTGTGGTGATCGATCAGGAAGTTCATTTGCCGAATGTGCAATCGATCCTCTTCAAGGAACAGGAAGCCACCTATCTCGCAGGGGT
>JBFJWR010000226.1:0-4511 GCA_041623535.1 Pseudomonadales bacterium | reverse complement strand
TCGCCGGAGCCGGTGACCAACTGGACCGCCTCGATCACGGAAGACGTGGCGGTATTTGGCGGCCTGTGGGCAGCACTCAACCATCCCTATATCTTTCTCGGCCTGTTGCTGGCGTTCCTGCTGCTGATGGTCTGGCTGTTGCCGAAATTGTGGCGTGGAATCGCCCTGCTGTTCCGCAAACTGGGTGAACTGCTGGGCATTGTCGAAAAACGCCCGACCATGCCGCCTGCCAACCGCATGGCGGAACTGGAGCGCCTGAAAGGCCTGCTCGACAGCGGGGCATTGACCAATGCGGAATTTGAGGCCGAGAAACGCCGCCTCCTGAATACCTGAGCCAGGATCGGTCGGCCGTCGGCAGGTTCAGGCCACATTCATGGAGTGGGGAGTATTCTGTGTCCAGATGCTGTCAAAAGGCATGCTACAGGAACAGGCAGGCAAGCTGATGACCTGATATTAATTCCGGGAACAGCTTGCATATGATTGTTTTCTATTGATTTATCTATGGGCTTAACACCCAGGCACCAGAAGCCCGTGTGTAACGGCAGGTTCGGAGGTCCCTCATGTCCACGCTATCGCGCACGCCCCTGATGATCGCCGTATGCTCGTTGCTGCAGGCTGGTAGCGGCTGGGCCGAAACACCGCACCAGACCTACCAGCGGTTTCATAACCCGCCGCCCGCGCAACAGTCTGGTAGCGTGGTTTATGTACAGCCCAGTTATCCGTTCACCCGCCACTACATACAGCCGGGGCAGGATCCGCGTTTTCTGCATCACGGGTCGCACGGCAATCTGACCAACCGGGCGCCGAGGCAGCAGTTCCACCATCCGCACCCCTATCACCACGGGTCGTCCTACAACCGCCAGCCCTATTACCAGGACCACGCGCCTGAGTACCGTCCGGAACATCGGGCCAGACTGGTGCAGAATGGAACGCGCCTCAGCCTGCTGGACCACAATGAGCGGGTGATTCGCCAGGTCTACCTGCGTCCGGGCGCCAGTTGGGAACGCCAGTTCGGTCACGTGATTGTCAGCAGCAGTAACCGGCTGGAAGTGTACGACGCCCAACTGAACCGGATTTCGGGGATGCACCTGCCGGTGGGCGCCACGTTCTCGTTCCGGCGTCATGGCATCGTCGTCAACACGCGCTTTTACACCGAGGTGTACGACTACCGCCTGAACCGGCTCGATCGCTACCGCTCGTAATCGCTCACGCAAAACCGGGCGGCGACGGCGCCACCGCGACGCTTTGAGCCATTGGAGCGTAACCGGGGCGCGTCAACACGCGATCAGGCAGCCGGCAGATCGATACGCACCCTGGCGCCACCCTGTGGCGCATCCTCCAGGAACAGCTTGCCACCGCCCAGCACCACCAGTTCCTGCACAATTGCCAGGCCAAAGCCATGCCCCGGCGTACGCTCGTCGGCGCGTACACCCCGGCTGGTGAGCCGCTCGCGGTTCTCGTGCGGAAATCCCGGCCCGTCATCACAAACAAGCAGTTCCACCCGGTCGCCGCTGGCGTGCGCGTCGACAACCACCTGGCTCTTCGCCCATTTGCAGGCGTTGTCCATCACGTTGCCGAGCACTTCCATGAGGTCCTGTGCATCCATACGCGCATGCATGTCGGCCGGCACTTCACTGGTAATCAGCAGCCCGCGGTCGTGATAAATCTTCTGCAGGGTGCGTTGTAACTGCCCGGCCAGTGGCTGCAGTTCCACGCGACCGGTACCCAGTGCCCGCCCGGCTGCCCGCGCGCGCTGCAGGTGATATTCGATCAATTCATTGATGCGGCCGGCCTGGGCATCGAGTTCACTGGCAAACGCGCGCGGCAGGCGATGCTGCTCGCTTGCGCTGCGGATCACTGACAAGGGCGTTTTCAGGCCATGGGCCAGGTCCGCCAGGCTGTTGCGGTAGCGCTCCAGTTGCAGTTCGCGCGCCTCGACCAGTGAATTCAGGGCATTCGCCAGTTCCTGGATCTCATCGGGGTAATTCTCCGCCAGGCGCGCCTGGCTGCCGGCCTGCAACAGGTGCAGGTCATGGGCAATCTCGCGTAACGGACGCAGCCCGCTGCGCAGCATCCACGCCTGGAACGCGAACACCAGGGAGCCCAGCACCGCGGCGCCGCTGAGCAGAAAAATACGCGTGTTGCGCACCTGCTGATGGTAGGCCGTGGCGTCCTGCAACACCTGGAACGTCAGGGCGGTGAACTGCTCCGGCGCGGTTTCCCAGGCGACCGCGTACGCATATTCCGCATGTGAACCCGGCGCTTTGAGATCGACAAACCGGAAGCGATCGTGGCCCTGTTCCAGGGCATCGGGAGCGGGCAGGTCCAGTGTCGCCATGTTGGGCGATTCCCAGAATGCCTGCTTGTCTGCGATCAGGATGCGGGCCGAGAGTCCGGTCTCCAGGGCGCCCAGCGCGGGCGTGGGGAGCGCTCCCTGCAACTGGAAGCCATGGTCGGGGTGAAAATCGACCAGTGCAATCAGGCCGTAGAACACGTTCTCGAGCTGGGCCCGCATGCCGTTTTCTGCATAGCGCTGCACGGCCTGGTCCAGGAGCAGGCCACCAAGACAGAAAAATGCGATAACAGGGAGCGTGCCGGCTGCCTGCAGGCGGCCGCGCAGGGATCTGCCGGAAGCCGGCTTTTCAGGCATCCGCCAGTTGCTTGAGGCGATAACCGCGACCGCGCAGCGTCTCCAGCAGTTCAGAACTGCGGTCCGGGTCCAGTTTGCGACGCAAGCGCCCGATCATCACCTCCAGCACATTGCTGTCGCGTTCGGCGTCGTCGGGGTACAGGTGTTCAGTCAGTTCCATTTTTGACACCACCTTACCGACGTTCATCATCAGGTATTCGATCAGGCGGTATTCAAAGGTGGTCAGTTTCACTTCTTCACCCTTCACCTGCAGTCGTTGCGCCGTGGTGTCCAGTTCCAGCGGGCCGTTCTTCAGTTGCGGCGACGCGAACCCTCCGGCCCGGCGCATCAGCGCATTCATGCGCGCCTTGAGTTCCTCGAAATGGAACGGTTTGGCGACGTAGTCGTCGGCACCGGCCTCCAGGCCTTCGACCTTGTCTTCCCAGCGATCACGGGCGGTGAGAATCAGGATGGGAAAATCATGGCCGTCGGCACGCAGTGCGCGTATCACTTCCAGGCCGGACATTCCCGGCAGGCCCAGGTCAACGACGGCGGCATCAATCGGAAATTCGCTGCCCATGTACAGCGCTTCCTTGCCGTCGCTGCAGAGATCCACAATGTAGCCTTCCTGCGTGAAGCCGGTTTTCAACCGTTCCAGCAGTGCGGGTTCGTCTTCGACGATCAGTATTCGCATGTTCCGGGCTCCCTGCCTCAGTTTAGCGGGCCGGCACCCGCATGGTGCGGACCACGCCATTGGGCATCAACACCTTGATCAGGTACACCGGCGCACCACTGCGGTCGATGCTCTGACTGGCCCCGACAATGCGGCCACCGGTACTGGCCTTTACGTGGCTGACGGCATCTGCCAGCGAAGTGGTGGGCTGTTGTGACGACTGTGACTGTTGCTGATGACCGCGACCACTGCGACCTGCGTCGCCCTCTTTCCAGGGCGGCGCTGCCTGCGCGTGGCCGGCCAGCAACACAGCTGCGAGGCCCAGGTTGGTCAGAAATCTTCGCATGATCACTTCCGGTTTACTTTTTCATCTTACGGGGATCACTGTACAAAATCCGGCATGAACATCCACTGAACAGTATGGCAGCCGCGACCATCGTATTCGCCCGATCTGAAACCGCTTAACTGGTTACTATTCATGCGATTATGGACAATAATTAAACTGATACTTTAAGTAGTATACGCGTCAACTCCGGGCTTAATCGCCACGATCCTGCGGCTGGCAGTCCCGAAAGAGAATGATTTCCTCGAATTCCCCGATGGGTACCCTGCCAATTTCCCGGTAGCCCATGGACTGAAAAAAATGCAGGTGCACGGAACTGGTGTCCACCAGCAGACCCTTGCTGTCCGGTTCTTCGGCAACAATCTCATGAACGGCGTCCATCAGCAGGCGTCCCAGCCCGTGATGCTGAAACTCAGGCTCAATGCCGATCAGGGGCAGGGTATAGACCGTCCCCGGCGGTACGAATTCCTGGACATCATGCTGATACTTGACGAAGCGGCGCGTGGAGTTGATGCCCGCACTCAGCATCATGCGTGCCTGCCAGCCCAGCCGCACGGACACATCCAGGCGCGCTCCCGGATGACCGATGAACGCGACCCCGACAAGGCGGTCACCGAGCGCAACACCGATGACGTCGTGCTCGCGGTCGAAGTACATCTCTATTTCTTCACGAATGGTTGCCCGGACGCGCTGCCGGTACCCGGGTTTCCCGTGGTTGAAAATGTATCGGAAGGTCGGTTCGCGTTCATAGGCGTGATAAAGCATGGAGCGCACGACCCGCTTCGAATTCTGCGCGATGCGAACAATCCGGGGCGCTGGCGTTGGCAGGGTCATGGCTGCTTTCCTTCGCGCATACCGGGCAGTTG
>JBFJWR010000225.1:0-4593 GCA_041623535.1 Pseudomonadales bacterium | reverse complement strand
CGCTGGATGTCTGGTTCGACTCCGGTGTAACCCATGCCTGCGTACTCGGTGAAGCACGTGGTCTGCCATTTCCGGCAGATCTGTACCTGGAAGGATCCGACCAGCATCGCGGCTGGTTCCAGTCCTCGCTGCTCAGCAGCGTGGCCATGAATGGAGTTGCGCCGTATCGCGCGGTGCTCACCCACGGATTCACGGTGGACGCGGAAGGCCGCAAGATGTCCAAGTCGGTGGGCAACGTGGTGGCACCGCAGAAAGTCATGAACGCACTGGGCGCCGACATTCTGCGGCTGTGGGTGGCGGCGACCGATTACCGGGGCGAGATGACCGTCTCGGACGAGATCCTCAATCGTACCGCTGATTCCTACCGGCGTATCCGCAATACCGCGCGTTTCCTGCTGGCGAACCTGGCCGGCTTCGATCCGGCGCAGCATGCCGTGGATGATGCCGAACTGCTGGAACTGGATCGCTGGCTGCTTGCGCGTTGCACGGCACTGCAGGACGAGATCTGCCAGGCCTACACCGACTACCAGTTCCACGTGATCTACCAGAAAGTGCACAACTTCTGCGTGCTGGAACTCGGTGGTTTTTACCTCGACATCATCAAGGACCGGCAGTACACCATGCCGGAAAACAGCCGTGGTCGGCGTTCGGCGCAGACCGCGCTGTACCACGTGGCGGAAGCATTCGTGCGCTGGATCGCACCGATCCTGAGTTTCACCGCCGACGAGATCTGGCAACGCCTGCCGGGTGAACGAGTGGGGAGCGTGTTTGCCGCGCAGTGGTATGCCGCGTTGCCGGAGCATGCCGCGGCCGGCAAGCTGAGCCTCGATGACTGGCAGCAGGTCGTGTTGGTGCGCACCGAAGTGAACCGGATCCTGGAAGCCCGTCGCGCCGGGGGCGAACTCGGCGCTGCGTTGCAGGCCGACGTGGAACTGCAATGCGATGAAGCGCTGCAACCAATCCTGCAGAAGCTCGGAGACGAACTGCATTTTGTACTGATTACCTCGGCCGCTCGCGTGGTGCCGCTGGTCGCGGATAGTTCAGGCGAGGAGACCGGCCTGCCGGGACTGCGCGTGAAAGTGGCGCGTGCTGCGGGCGACAAATGCGTGCGCTGCTGGCATTACACGCCGGAAGTCGGCTCGCATAACGAGCATCCGGAACTGTGTGTCCGTTGCGTCACCAACGTGGATGGTGATGGCGAATTGCGCGAGATCGCCTGAAGCGGATGTGCGGGTGCAAACTGAATCCAGGGCCGGCGCGCCGGTGAACGTTCGCGAGTCGATCCGCATGTTGCGCTGGTTGCTGCTCACGGCAGTGGTCGTGGTGCTGGATCTGTGGACCAAGTCGCTCGCGAGTGCCTCGCTGGAGTACGCCCAGCCAGTCGTGATTTTGCCGGTGCTGAACCTGACGCTGGTGCACAATACCGGCGCGGCCTTCAGCATGTTTGCAGATGCCGGCGGCTGGCAGCAGCTGTTTTTCATAGTCGTGGCCTCGGTCATCAGCGTGGTCCTCGTCATCTGGATCGCTCGTCTGCGCCCGGAAGAACGCTGGCTGGCGGCGGCGCTGGCGCTGGTGCTGGGTGGTGCGCTGGGCAACCTCTACGACCGGGTTACGCTCGGATATGTCGTGGATTTTGTCTCGGTGCACTATCAGGGCTGGTATTTTCCTGCCTTCAATGTGGCGGATGCTGCAATTACCGTCGGAGCCGTGATGATCTTCATAGACATGTTCCTGCCCAGGTCCGAGCCGTGAGCGACTCGCACCGGATTGGACCCGATATGCAGGTAACCCTGCATTTTTCGCTGCACCTGGACGATGGTGTGCAGGTGGACTCGACGTTCGACAAGGCACCAGCCACGTTTCGCTGGGGGGACGGCAACCTGTTGCCGGGATTCGAGGCAGCCCTGCAGGGCCTGCAGGCAGGCAGTGAGCAGTCCGTGCAGGTGCCGGCAGCCGCCGCATTTGGTGCGCCCAACCCGAACAATGTGCATACCTTTCGTCGTGACCAGTTGCCGGCCGGCGTGGAGCCGGAAGAGGGCCTGATGCTGGCTTTTACCGACCCGGGAAACAATGAACTGCCCGCGGTAATCCGCAGCGTGGAGGGAAACCTGGTGCGCGTCGACTTCAATCACCCGCTGGCGGGCCGTGATATTCTTTTCAAAGTGCAGATTATTGATGTGCGACCGGTACAGGACGACGGATGAACACGGAATCGGACGACAAGGCGGCCCCGCTCATGCAGATGAATCTCGCCAATCCGCGTGGATTTTGCGCCGGAGTGGATCGCGCCATTGAAATCGTCAACCGCGCGCTGGAAGTCCTCGGTCCGCCGATCTACGTGCGTCACGAAGTGGTGCACAACCGCTACGTGGTGGATGACCTGAGTCGGCGGGGCGCCATTTTCGTCGATGAACTCGATGAGATTCCCGATGACTGCATCGTGATCTTCAGCGCGCATGGTGTCTCCAAGGCCGTGCAGGAAGAAGCACGTCGTCGCCAGTTCCGGGTTTTCGATGCGACCTGCCCGCTGGTCACCAAGGTGCACATGGAAGTCCTGCGTTACAGCCAGGACGGACATGAATGCGTGCTCATCGGACACGCCGGTCACCCGGAAGTGGAAGGCACCATGGGGCAGTACGATGACAGCCGGGGTGGTCATATCTACCTGGTCGAAGACACCGATGACGTGGCGAAACTGCAGGTGCAGGATCCGGATCACCTGTCCTATGTGACGCAGACGACCCTTTCGGTGGACGATACCGCGCGGGTTATCGATGCACTGCGTGCACGGTTTCCGAATATCCGTGGTCCACGCAAGGATGATATCTGCTACGCCACCCAGAACCGCCAGGATGCTGTGAAGGCGCTGGCGGAAGATTGCCAGGTGGTGCTGGTGGTCGGGTCTCCCAACAGTTCCAACTCGAATCGCCTGCGCGAGATCGCCGAGCGCATCGGTACCCGCGCCTACCTGATCGACAGTGCGGCAGACATCGAGAAGTCCTGGCTGGATGGTTGCGACGTGGTAGGTGTTACCGCTGGAGCCAGTGCACCCGAGCTGCTGGTGCGCGAAGTCGTTGAACAATTGCGTGCCTGGGGCGTGCGCGATCCGGTGGAAATGCAGGGGCGCGAAGAGAACATCGTGTTTTCCATGCCCCGCGAACTGCGCCTGAAGGATGTCGGCTAGCAGGTCACCGGCTTGCCGCTGGCCATCTCCACCACGCCGTCGCCGTTACGGTCCCGGGCCAGGCGACTCCTGCCCAGTTTGTTCACGATGACCACCCGGGCGATCCGCACATCGCGATTGCCGGGACAGTACACGAAGCTGCCATTCTGTTGCGCGGTCTGACCCAGGGGCGTGAACTGCAACCACTTCCGATTGCGGAATGCCCGCCACGAAATTGAACTGCCGGCTGCGGAAGGATGCAGGTGCTGCAGGGCCTGATCCCGGCCGTTGAAGACGCCGTCCGCATTCTCGTCAATAAAAACCAGTATCCCGGCGGTCCAGGCTCCGGCGCAGCCCTGCGTGTCCCGGGCCGGGCAGATGGTCACCACGCGGCGCAGCGTGATGCTGCTGCTGCGGGCCAGTCGTATCGCCTGCAGAAGCCCCTGGGTTGCAACGCGGGCCTGGTGGTTTGCCAGTGCCTGGCTCCAGCTGCCGCTGGCGCCCTGCGTCAGTATGGCCACGATGGTGGCCACGCAAAGCAGTTCGATCAGGCTGCGTCCGTGTTGCCTGTGCATGGTAATACTCCCTGCCGCCCGGCCGTCCCTGGCCGGGGTCACGTTTTCAACTAACAGTCGGCGGCGAGTATAGTGAGGCCCCGGTGCCTTATTTGTAGGAAATCAGCCTGTATGGGTGTGAGCCAGGCCACTTCAGAAACACGGGCCGACTGGTTGATTGTCGGCGGTGGCGTGATCGGCATGATGCTGGCGCGTGAACTGGCGCAGCAGGGTGCCCGGGTCGATCTGCTTGAGCACGGTGCGTGTGGCGAGCAGGCGTCCTGGGCGGGTGGCGGAATCGTCTCGCCGCTCTATCCGTGGCGCTACTGTGAGCCGGTTACCCGGCTGGCCCGAGAGGCGCAGCTTGCCTACCCGTTGCTGGCGGAAACATTGCTGGCAGAAACCGGTATCGATATCGAACTGCGTACCTGTGGCCTGCTGATGCTGCGGGTGGAAGACGACGCGCTTGCGCTGGACTGGGCCGCACAGACTCAGCAGCCGCTGCAGCGCATCAACCGCGAGCGTGTCACGCAACTGCAGCCTGGCGTGGGCGATATCAGCGCTGATGCGTTGTGGATGCCGGACGTTGCCAACCTGCGGAATCCGCGCTTATTGCAGGCGCTGAGGGCATCCTTGTTGCGGCAGGCAGGAGTGCGCCTGCACGAGCACACCCCGGTGACCGGCCTGCTGCGCGCAGGCAGCGAGGTCATTGGCGTGCAGACCGCACAGGGTGCCCTGCATGCGGGTGGTGTCATTCTTTGTGCCGGTGCCTGGACGGGCGAATTGCTGGCGACCCTGGATTTCCGGTTGCCGGTCGTGCCGGTACGCGGCCAGATGCTGTTGTTCGAGCCCACGCCCGGTCTGCTGGAGCGGATT
>JBFJWR010000224.1:0-4605 GCA_041623535.1 Pseudomonadales bacterium | reverse complement strand
GGAACAATTGATCGTCGCGATGGACGATGTTGTCTTTGAGCCGCCGCCATCGGTCCGCACCGCAAAACTCGACTCGGGCGAAACCGTTCGCTGGTAGTGACCGGTCAGGCTCAACCCGGTGTGGTCTGCCACCCGGGAGTACAGTGGCCGGCGTTGGGTCTTGCCGTCCACCTGCCGACCTTCGCCTTTCAAAGCCAATTGCTGCAGCTAGCGATCGTGATTACAGGATTCCTGTGTTTTTGCCATTGTAAAGTTGCATGCTCTCGGACTACGCTCGTTTTCTGATCACTTTATTCATTTCTGCGGGTGGTAAGTATGTCCCAGTTCTCTCGTCGTCTCGCGCTCCTGCTTGTTGCCCTGCTGTCGCTGGTCAGCACGCCGGGTCTCGCTGCTTCAGCCGTGATCCATGTCCTGTCGAATCGCGCTGACCTGATCAGTGGTGGTGACGCCCTGGTCGAAGTGGTCATGACGGATGGCAGTTTTGACGCCATCAAGTCGGTAACGTTGAACGGACGCGAAGTCACCGGGCAGTTCGCGGTGCGCGAAAACGGGCGCTACATGGCCCTGCTGAGCGGCCTGGATCTCGGCAGTAACGAAGTGGTTGTGCAACTGGCCGCAGCGCCGGCCGGTGATGATCCCGGCAAGCCGTCGGCAACCGGGGGCAAGAAAGCCGCGGCCACGATCCACAATCATCCCAACGGCGGCCCGATATTCTCCGGACCGCAACTGACACCCTGGGTGTGTCAGGACGCAGCTGAGGATGCACAGTGCAACCAGCCC
Source organism: Pseudomonadales bacterium (assembly GCA_041623535.1). Classification (GTDB taxonomy): domain Bacteria; phylum Pseudomonadota; class Gammaproteobacteria; order Pseudomonadales; family JBFGWM01; genus JBFJWR01. Next base: position 3,825 of record JBFJWR010000224.1, on the reverse strand, counting down.
CCGGAGTACACCCTGCTGTACAAGTCGACGGATCCGCGCAAGCCCGGACTACAGCCCTACAATGAAGCGCAGCCGCCCTCCGATATAGCCATGACCACCACCGAAGAGGGCATCACCATGCCCTTCATCGTGCGCCGCGAGATTGGCTACCAGGGTCGCGATGAGTACAAGATTCTGATGCTGTGGCAGCCCGGCAAGCCCTGGGCTGCGTGGGCGCCGCAGGAACAGTGGAACCACAAGTTGCTGGTGACGCATGGCGGCAATTGCGGAACCGATTACGCGGTGGGCAGTGCGCCGCTGAACGATGCCTCCGGCACCATCCCGGAGAATCCCGCGCTGGAACAGAGTTACATCGTCGCCCTCGGGCGCGGTTTCGGGGTGATGTCCACCGCGCTCGACAACCTGGGGCACAACTGTGCGCTCGTTACCGCGGCAGAGTCGCTGATGATGGCCAAGGAGCGTGTCGTCGAGCAGTACGGTGAACTGCGTTACACGCTTGGTACCGGTTGCTCAGGTGGATCCATTACCCAGCAGCATGTTGCCAATGCCTATCCCGGTATTTACCAGGGTCTGATCACCTACTGTGCGTACCCGGACGTGATCTCCACCGGTCTGCAATTCTCTGACCTGAAGCTGATGCGCATGTATTTCGAGGATCCCTCGCGCTGGTCTCCGGAGGCTGTATGGTCTCCGCACCAGTTCGGTTTTGTCGAGGGACATGCGACCCACCTCAATGCGATGACCTCCGACGAACTGTTTTTTGGCCGCGTCACCAATCCCAGTTCTCCCTGCAAGGGCGTGAGCGATGAAGAGCGTTACGATCGCGAAACCAATCCTGCAGGCGTGCGTTGCAGCGTGCTCGACTACAACATCAACCTGCTCGGACCGCGTCCGCCGGAACGCTGGTCCGAGATGGAAAAACTTGCCGGGCGTGGTTTTGCCGGGGTGTTCGCCGACAACACGGGGGTTCAGTACGGTTTGATCGCCCTGCGTGAAGGGAAGATCACGCCTGCACAGTTTGTCGATCTGAATACCAAGATCGGCGGCTATGACATCGATTTTCACCACATTCCAGAGCGCTTCACGGCCGATGACCAGGCGCTCCGGAACGTCTACCGCGCGGGTGGTGTGAACGTGACCAACCACCTCGACAAGGTTGCTATCATCAATTTCACAGGCCCTGATCCGGGCGCTGCCCATGATTCCGTGCACGCCTGGTGGACGCGCTGGCGGCTCGATCGCGAACAGGGTCACCACGACAATCACGTGATGTGGGGCGGCGCGGCGCCATTGCTGGGTGATCCAACCTACCTGCAGGCTGGTTTGCTGGCCATGGACCGCTGGATGGCGGCAGTGGAAGCCGATAGCAGCGACAAGCCCCTGCCGGAAAAAATCATCAGCGCCCGCCCGGCCGATGTGCATGATCAGTGCAGCAACGGCGCCGGTGTCAAACTGCTCGACACCACCTGCCCGGACGAGGTTGGCACGGTGTACGAGACGCCGCGTGGGATCGCCGGAGATCGTATCACCGCTGACACCCTGAAATGCGAGTTGCGCCCGTTCAGCCGCAGTGATGACTATGGACTGGTACCTTTCACTGATGCGCAATGGCAGCAACTTGAAACACTGTTCGCGGACGGGGTGTGCGACTACTCCAGGCCGCCGGTGCATTTCGACCGAACCACGGCCTGGCTGACGTATCAGGATGCGAATGGACAGTTCGTTTACGGTGGGACACCGATGGCTCCGGTTCCTGCTCACTCGCGCGGCGGCTGGTACAGCCCGGCGTTTAAATAATAATAAAGGGGTCGGAGTGATTTTTCTTTCACCAGCCTGATCGAAATAAATACACTCCGACCCGTTTTCTCACCCGGAATGGCAAAAAAAGCCCGCAATTTACCGGGTATTCTGTATTTGTCATGCGATCTATCAATCTGATAGAAACAAGTTATTTCATCCGTCAGTTGAGCAGGTCTATCTTGAAATGGCGACTTAGTGAAGTCGGCTCATCACCCGGTGTGCCAATGTTTCCAGGTAGGAGAAAATCCAGATGTACACGCGTTTCTCAAAACTGCTGGCTGCGACATCCATTGCTGCGTCCGTGGCGCTAGCCACCGCGCCAGTCCAGGCTGAACAGACTGTCAGGTCCAACCAGTTCTGGTGGCCCGACCAGCTCGACCTTTCGCCACTGCGTGATCATGACGCCCGTTCCAATCCCTACGGAGAGGACTTCGATTACGCGGCCGAGTTCAGCAAGATCGACTTCAAGACACTGAAAAAAGACATCAACGCCGTGCTCACTGATTCGCAACCCTGGTGGCCTGCGGACTTCGGCAATTACGGACCGTTTTTCATACGGCTTGCGTGGCATAGCGCCGGTACCTATCGCACGCTTGATGGCCGCGGCGGCGGGGACGGCGGGCAGATGCGCTTCAACCCGCTGAATAGCTGGCCTGACAACGGCAACCTCGACAAGGCCAAGCGTTTGCTTTGGCCGATCAAGCAGAAGTACGGCAGAAGCGTCTCCTGGGCAGATCTGATGATTCTTTCCGGCACTGTCGGACTGGAGAACATGGGCTTCAAGACCTACGGATTCGCCGGCGGACGTGCCGACGACTGGGAGCCTGATCTTGTGTACTGGGGTCCCGAGGTGGAGATGCTGGCCAGTGACCGGAAGGACAAGGACGGGAAACTGCAACGTCCACTGGGCGCAACCCACATGGGTTTGATCTACGTCAATCCGGAAGGACCGATGGGCAAACCGGACCCGGTCGGCTCTGCGAAAAACATTCGCGTTGCTTTTGGTCGCATGGCCATGAACGACGAGGAGACTGTTGCACTTGTCGCTGGTGGTCACACCTTCGGCAAGATGCATGGTGCGCACAAACCTGGCAAATGTGTCGGCAAGGAGCCGGCTGCCGCCAGCATCGAGGAGCAGGGCCTGGGCTGGATCAACAAGTGCGGCAAGGGGCACTCAGAGGATACGGTCACCAGTGGCCTGGAAGGCGCCTGGACCCAGGCACCCACGCAGTGGACCACGCTGTACCTGTCCAACCTGCTGAACATCGAGTGGAAGCAGGCGGAAAGTCCGGCGGGCGCCATTATCTGGATTCCGAAGGATGAGGCGTTGCATCAGGCCGTGCCGGATGCGCATGTCAAGGGCAAGCGCAACCCGCCGGTAATGACCACCGCTGACCTGGCGCTGAAGTTTGATCCGGCCTATCGCAAGATTGCGGAACGCTTCCTCGCCAATCCGGAGGAATACAGGCTGGCCTTTGCCAAGGCGTGGTTCAAACTGACGCACCGCGACATGGGTCCGCTTGCACGCTACGTCGGGGGCGAGGTGCCCGACGAGGAACTCATCTGGCAGGATCCCGTTCCGGCGCCCGGGCATGCTCCCGTCACGCAGGCGCAGGCCCAGCAGCTGAAGAAAAAGATCCTCGACAGCGGCGTGAGTGGTTCGGCCCTGGTGCGCACTGCCTGGGCTGCGGCCTCCAGCTATCGCAACTCGGATATGCGCGGCGGTGCAAACGGGGCCCGCATCCAGTTGGCGCCGCAAAAGGACTGGGCTGTGAACAACCCCGCCGAACTGGCGCAGGTTCTGGATGCATTGCGTGGGATCCAGACGCAGTTCAACGCCAGGTCGGACAAGACGAAGGTGAGCCTTGCTGACCTGATCGTGCTGGCGGGAGGCGCTGCGATCGAACAGTCTGCGCGTGAAGGCGGAGTGGAAGTAACGGTTCCCTTCATTCCGGGACGGGGTGATGCGACACAGGCCCAGACCGACGTGGAATCCTTTGCACTGCTGGAGCCGACGGCTGATGC
>JBFJWR010000223.1:0-4645 GCA_041623535.1 Pseudomonadales bacterium | reverse complement strand
GAGTGGGTGGTCAACAAGCTGGCGGAAGGCCTGAACCAGCATTCCAAGGCGATACGGGGCAGCCGGGTGCTGGTGCTGGGCGTGGCTTACAAGAAAAACGTGCAGGATATGCGCGAGTCGCCCGGCATGCGTATTCTCGACTTGTTGCGTTCCCGGGGGGCGGAAGCAGACTATACCGATCCCATGGTTCCGCGCCTGCCAAAACTGCGCGATTACCAGTACGAGATGGAGAGCGTCAATCTTACCCAGGATAATATTGCGCGCTATGACGCGATGATCCTGGTCACCAATCACGACGCCTTTGACTATCCGTTCCTGCAGCAACATGCGCAATTGATCGTGGACACACGTGGCGTGTACCTGGATCCGGCTGAGAACGTAATTCGCGCCTGAGTACGCAAGATGAAGAAACTTGCCAAGGGTGTGGAACTGCTTGCTGAAGAACCCGGTACCGGGCCGGTGGCAGGCAAGGGCGATCATATCCTCTATAACGTACGAATCTTCCTGAATCACGGCGATGAAGTCCCGATCAACGAGACCCAGGCAGCGCGCATACCCGCTGAGTACACACGCACGGTGGATGGCCAGGTTTTCGTCGATCACCGATCAAGGCTCGGTGCGCGCCAGTCACCGGCGGGATTCGAGGTGGCGTTGACCGGCATGCAGGTTGGAGGTTACCGGCGGGTAAAAATTGCGCCGCACCTTGCCTATCGGGACAAGGGCGTTCCCGGACTGGTTCCGGAAAATGCCCTGTTGATCGTCGACCTGTATCTGCGCGAACTGACACCTGCCGGGGCGGGCAAACAGCATGGCGTTTGATGCACATCTTGGTGAACGGACCCGCATCGAAATGGCAGGCGCCGCGCTAGTCGCGCTATCCGAAAAAACCATGGCAGTACCAGTTTCCGGTGGGGATTTCCCGGTACAGCCATAAGCGCATGCCATCGTTGCGGCGGGCGACGTAGTAATCACGGTGTACCGGTTGGTGATTCCACCAGCCGGCTTCGATGCGTTCCGGGCCATCCAGAATCTCCATCTGCGTTCCTGACCAGGGCAGGCCCTGTCGTGTGCCCATCGGTCGTGGTTCCGGCAGCAGCCAGGTGGGGCGGGTCAGGTTGCTTGCGGAAGAATGGGCTTTCCCGGCCGGCACATTGCACCAGGCCTTCTCGGGCCGGTGTTCACTGACCTGTTCAAACCCGGTGGCAGAACCGGCGCCAAGCCGGGCATTCAACTGGTCCACGAGGTCGTGGCGACGGGTCGAAGTGCGCTGAAACAGGTCGCGGTTGCCGGCGGCCAGTTCGATCACCTGGTCGGCCTGTAACTCCACGGCCAGGGCCGGGGCCTGCATGTGCAGTTGTTCCAGCCGGAGTCTGAGCAGTGACAGGAACACTTCTGCACTGTGACCGGGTGCGGAAAGGTGGACGGGGATCACCGTCGCCCCCTGCAAGCGGTGAAACAGGCGTAACGTGAAATGAGTGCACTGCAGGTGCCGAGTATTCAGCCAGGCGGCCAGTTCGGTCAGCAGGCGGCGCACCGGAAACAGCAGCATCTGCTGGTGGGTTACCTCGGCGGCGAACTCCACCTCGTGGCAAAACTGTGGCGGTGGCGCGTGGAAAGTGAGCTGTGCCGGGCGGTCCTGTACCAGGTCGGAAAGGAAAGTCAGGAACTCCTTGCCCCAGCGTTTGCCAATGCCGCCCATGGGCAGATCGAGTAACTCACCGATGGTGCGCAGTCCGACGCCGTGCAGTCCGCGTACCGCAGCAGGAAACCCCTGCAGGCATTCAATCGGCAGGGCGGCGAGACTGCCGTGCAATACCCGGGAGTCCTGTTGCCAGCAATGGACACCGGACTGCGCCAGGTGCTGTGCCGCGAAGGGGGTTTGGCCCAGCGAATAGCGGCTCGTGTAGCCGAGTTCGCGCATTTCGTGTTGCAGTCGTTCTTTCAGGCCGGCCAGCCCGGAAAACAGTTTCAGTGAACTGCCGATTTCCAGCACCAGTGCCGTTGGCGCGCGCAGCGCCACGTGGCTGGAGAAAATGCCGGCCCAGCCAGCCAGTCGTTCGAGTGCCTGTTGTTCCTGTTCCGGTTGGCGTTCTTTCAGCAACAGGTGCCGCGACAGGCTCTGGGCCGTGGCCACGGTCATGCCGGCACGAATGCCCAGCTGTCCGGCTGCGGGATTGCAGCGGTGTACCCAGGCTCTTGCCTGCTCGCGATGCACGACGGCGACTGGCGTCGTTACCGATGGGTCGTTGCCGTAGATTTCCAGGGGCAGGTTCGGGAAATCGATACACAGCCACAGCATGGTTTTACCGGGTGTGTGCGGGGCGTTTGTCATGTTGGATGGCCGGCCGTGTGTTACTTCGGACGGTTGGGTGAGTTCTTTGCAGTGTATGGGTTACTGGTAGTGACGACGAGATCCTTCGACTGCGCTCAGGACGACGCGGTAGTGGGCGCTCGGGATGACGCGGTGAGGTTTGCGTCCTGTTCATAAAAATGCCCGGCTCCGGGGGGCGGAGCCGGGCGAGGATGCCCCTGCCATCGGGGTTGGGGTGGGGGTTGTTGGCAGGGACGGGACGTGCAAGGTAGGCCGGGGTGCACGAAACAGGTCGGCTTGTGTGCCGGTTTTCCGGTTGCGCGGGTCCGGCAGGATGGTGGGTGCTGGACCGGCGCGCTCCGGCTGAAAGCCGGGCGCGTCATGCAGCGGTACATGCACCGGCCGGGCCGGCCAGCTGCCACGGCTCTTCAGGGTTTCCACCCGGACGCCGTCGGCTGCCGCATGCAGAATCAGTCGCAGCACGGCGCTGGACGCCTGGTTGCTGGTGGTGCGCGGGCGAAACAGGATGCTCAGCGTGTCACTGTCGCTGGCGCTGACCTGCAGGCGGCGGGACTCACCGGCAAGAATGTTTTTCCCGGTCCAGCCCAGCACCACGCTGCAGTTGCCGGAACTCAGTGACTGGTGTGTTGCCCACAGGGTTTCCCGTTCATTACGGGTGCGTACCCACAACAGTTTTTCCAGTTGCACTTGCTGGCTTGCCAGTGCCGGGGCGTATGGAATGTAGGGTGGCGCCACCCAGGTGATCCAGCGTTCATCCTGTTGGCTCAGGCGCGCCAGTAGCGGCATGAGTAACTGCAGTTCACCAATGCCGTGCCGGTCGAGCAGGATTTCTACCAGCCCGGCGCGTGGCCAGCCCTGTTCGGGCAGCTGCTGGTCGAGGACGGCATGGCCGCTGGAGTGGCCGCATGCGGGGCGGGTATGGCGATCACGCGCGCGCCAGATGGCCGGATGCCTGAGCAGTGATCCCAGGCTTTCCTGCTCAGTTGCGGCTTGCTGTGTGGCCATCTGGCGCTTCCCCCTGCTTCAACAACTAGTGGTTGTACATCCGCAAACTGCAGACCAGCACACCCTGGATACGTACCCGTGACGTGGCATACACCATGGGTTGCATGGTGCGGTTTTCCGGTCGCAGTTCGACCTGCTCGGCTGACAGTCGCTGAAAGCGTTTCACGGTGGCTTCCTGCTCGTCGACCAGCGCGACCACGATCTCGCCGTTCTGCGCGGTCTCGCGATGCTCGATGACCGCGATGTCACCATCGAACAGGCCGATATCGACCATCGAGTCGCCACTGACACGCAGCAGGTAACGCCCGTCATTGAGGAACAGCTGCTGCAGGTCGAGTTCTTCGCCACCGGGCAGTGCCTCGATGGGTTGTCCGGCAGCGATGCGACCCTGTAGCGGGATGCACAATTGCCCTTCGCCTTCGCCCCTGCCCGTGGAGGAAGAGTCGGCCAGGCGCAGGCCGCGACGCGCACGTGGTTCGCGGATCAGGTGGCCCTGCTCAATCAGGCTGTTGACGTAGCCATGTACCTGGCTCCTGGCGCGATACCCGGCCAGCCGGGCGATCTCTGCCATGGTCGGGGCATAGCCATGCGCGCTGATGTAGCTGCGGATGATGTCGAGTACCCGTTGTTCGTTTGGCAGCATGATGGGGCGCCATCTGTTCTGTGTTTGTTCTGAAAAGAATAGAACAAAGGCAGAACAAAAGGCAAGGGGGTGCTGCAAAAAAAACGGGCGCAAAAAAAGAGCCCCCGGAGTACGGGGGCTAAACACCACTACGAGGAGCAAACTTTATTCGGGTCGCCGGGTCGCCGGGTCGCCGGGTCGCCGGGTCGCCGGGTCGCCAGGTCGCCGGGTCGCCGGGTCGCGCAGATTGTGTCTCAGCGGCTCGAGACCCTTCGACTCCGGCTGCGCCTGCGCTCAGGGCGACAGGGACGGGCTCGGGCGGACCCCGTTTACGCGACCCCGCTCACCAGGGCCCGCTCGAACAGGAAGTAGAAGAGAGCGAGCGCGCCCAGGTAGGCCAGCACAACGCTCAGCAGTGAACCGGCCCGGTAGAAGAAACCGGCCTTGCGGGTCAGGTTCCAGCCGGCGTATGCCGCGACGCCTAGCACGACCTGTGCGCACAGCGAGTAGGCGGCAACCGGTCCGGCCATCAGCACGTCCTGCGCCGACCAGATCGGCAGGTGCGAGAAAATTACGGCGATGACAGCAAACACCAGGGCACTGACCACGCCGACCCAGAGGTGCGTCGCCATGTCGGACTGGTAATAACCAATCCAGCGCCCGGTAGACACGATCAGGAACAGCGG
>JBFJWR010000222.1:0-4647 GCA_041623535.1 Pseudomonadales bacterium | reverse complement strand
GGAACCAGTATCGTGAGGTATTCCAGTGAAGTCAGGCCGAGCAGCTGGAGCACCGCGCCCCTGGGAAGCCTGCCGGCCGCAGCCTCCCCGAGCACCTGCGCGAACTGATTACTGAGCAGGATGAACAGCAGCACCCCCGTCACAGACACGAAAGTGTAGACGACCTCTTTCAGCAGGTACCGGTCCAGGGTCGCAAACATCTACCGTTCTACTCCCTCGTTTCACCCGAAAAGCCGGAATCGAGTACACTAGCGCGCGCATCGGCGGCGCACCCGAGACCGGGATGCCGAGTACCCTAAACCAGTCATGCGAAGGTCACAACGACTGCGTCGCCCTGCGAGCAGAGGGATGCGGACGTCATAGCCGAGGAGTTGCAGTGCAGTTTTCAGTCAAAAGCGGTCGTCCGGAGGCCCTCACAGGCGATTGCGCCGTGGTGGCATGGTTCGAGCATAATAAGCTGGCCGCCGGCCTGCGGGCGCTGGACAAGGCCTGCGGACGCCTCATTTCCGACGCTTTGAAGCGGGGCGATCTCGGCGGCAAGTCCGGCCAGGCAGCGATGCTGCATGCGCCGGCAGGTAGCCCCTTCCGGCGAATCCTGGTGGTCGGATGCGGAGACCAAGGCAAGTTTACCCGTGCCGTGTACCGCAAGGCGACCCAGTTGGCCGCGAACAGCATCGCCCTCACCGGCGCACGGAATGCCACCAGTTTTCTGCCGGAACCTGAAGACCATGCAAATGGCATTACCCAGGCGCTCGACACCCTGATAAGTGTGGAACAGGCGCTGTACAGATTCGACACGCTCAAATCAGCAGCCAATCGCCAGCCGAAACCGAAGCTGACTCGCTTCAGTTTATGTGTCAGCGATAGCAAGACGCGCAAGGAGGCCGAAGAGGGCCTGCGACAGGCGCGCGCGATTTCTGACGGTATAAAACTGGCCCGCGACCTCGGCAACCTGCCTGCAAATGTCTGTACACCCCGATACCTCGCGAGTACTGCCCGCAAGATTGCCGGTCGCAGCAAGCAGGCCAGCACCAGAATTCTCGGTCCTGCCGAAATGAAAAGGCTGGGCATGGGCGCACTGCTTTCCGTGACGGCGGGCGCAACCGAACCGGCACGGCTGATAGTCATCCAGTACCGTGGTGCCGCATCCGGTCAGAAGCCCACCGTATTGATAGGCAAAGGGATCACGTTCGACACGGGCGGGATTTCCCTCAAGCCCGGCCGCGGCATGGACGAAATGAAATTTGATATGTGTGGCGCCGCTGGCGTGCTCGGCGCTATCCAGGCGGCCATCGATCTCGGAATCAGGAAAAATATCACTGCAATCGTCCCCAGTTGCGTGAATATGCCGGACGGCCGCGCCACCAATCCGGGTGACATTGTCACCACGATGTCAGGACAGACTGTTGAAATTCTCAATACGGACGCTGAGGGCCGACTAATCCTGTGTGATGCGCTGACCTATGCGCAACGCTTCAAGCCCGATGTCGTAATTGACGTTGCCACGCTGACCGGCGCCTGCGTAGTGGCCCTGGGACCTCACCTGAGCGGCCTTATGAGTGGCGACGATGCCCTGGCGGGCAAACTGCTGCTCGCCGGAGAACAGGTGGGCGACCCGGCCTGGCGCCTGCCCTTGCTGCCGGAGTACGGCGAAGGCCTCGCCAGCAACTTCGCCGACTTTGCCAACGTTGCTGGCCGCGAAGGCGGTGCCAGCATCGCTGCCAGTTTCCTGAGCCGCTTTGCCACGGATCTGCGCTGGGCCCATCTCGATGTTGCGGGTACGGCCTGGAAAAGTGGCAAAGACAAGGGAGCGACCGGGAGGCCGGTGGGGCTGCTCGTCCAATACCTGCTGGCTGACGCCTGAACCTTCGGGATCGCACTTTGACTCGCATCGGATTCTACGTGCTTTCGGAAGCTCAGCCCCTCGCGCGCCTGCATTTCGCCTGTCGGCTGGTCGCCATAAGTTACGGCGAGGGTCTGCGGACATTTATAAACGCCCCTGACCCCGCCACCTGTACGCGCATGGATGAACTGCTCTGGACCTATCGCGATCAGAGTTTCGTGCCTCACGAAATCTGTTCCAACGGTACCGGTGGCGATTCGCCCGTTGTGATTGGTCATGACACTGAGCCATCGGGCGATTTCAGGTTTCTTCTCAACCTCGCTGACGAGGTGCCACATTTTTTCAGTCGCTTCGAACGTGCGGCGGAAGTGGTCGATGCCAGTCCCAAAACGCGCGAGCTGGGACGCCATCGTTTCCGCTTCTATCGTGACCGCGGCTACCCGATTGAAACCCACAATATCTGAGTCATGGTCGCGACGGCCGCGGGCCGCACCGGCAGCTCGGGTATAATTTCGCGCTTCAGTGACACAACCCGGCAAGGCAGCCATGGACAAGACCTATCATCCCGGCCAGATAGAAAAGCGCTTGTATGCGCGGTGGGAGGAGCGCAATTATTTTGCGCCGCGCGCCGGCTCCCTGCCGCCCTATTGCATCATGATTCCTCCGCCCAATGTTACCGGCACACTGCATATGGGCCATGCGTTCCAGGATACGATCATGGACGCGCTGATCCGCTACAAGCGCATGCTTGGCCATGAAACGTTGTGGCAACCGGGCACCGATCACGCCGGCATCGCTACCCAGATGGTCGTTGAGCGCCAGCTCAACGGCGAGGGCTTTTCGCGTCATGATCTTGGACGCGACAAGTTCGTCGAACGCGTGTGGCAGTGGAAGAAAACGTCCGGCGGCGAAATCAGCCAGCAATTGCGGAGAATGGGTTGCTCCGTGGACTGGAGCAGGGAGCGATTTACGATGGACGAGGGACTAAGTGCAGCCGTCACCGAGGACTTCGTCAGGCTGTACGACGAGGGACTCATTTATCGTGGTAAGCGACTTGTGAACTGGGATCCCGTGCTGCATACGGCACTGTCTGACCTCGAGGTCATCGCCGAGGAAGAATCCGGACACTTGTGGCATTTCCGCTATCCCCTTGCCGACCAGGACGGCTACCTCGTCGTCGCCACCACGCGCCCGGAAACCATGCTGGGTGACACCGCGGTAGCGGTGCACCCGGACGATGATCGCTACCGGCACCTGGTTGGCATGGAAGTCGCCCTGCCTCTTGTGAACCGCCGAATCCCGGTCATTGCCGATGACTATGTAGACCCGGAATTCGGCACTGGCTGCGTGAAAATCACGCCCGCGCATGACTTCAACGATCATGAGATAGGCCTGCGTCACAATCTGGACCTGATCAACATCCTGGATCGCGATGCCCGCCTGAATGAAGCCGTTCCGGAACGATACCAGGGACTCGACCGGTTTAAGGCGCGCGAAACCGTGGTCGCGGAATTCGCAGCGCTGGGACTACTGGAGAAAACCGATGATCATAAACTGATGGTGCCGCGCGGCGACCGGAGCGGAGAAGTGGTGGAACCGTATCTGACCGACCAGTGGTACGTGAGAGTTGCGCCGCTGGCAGGCCCGGCCATCAAAGCTGTTGAAAATGGCGATATCCGATTCGTCCCGGAAAACTGGTCGAACACCTATTTCGAATGGATGCGCAATATCCAGGATTGGTGCATCAGTCGACAGCTGTGGTGGGGGCACCGCATCCCCGCCTGGTACGACAGGGATCAAAACATCTACGTCGCACGCTCCGAATCCGAGGTGCGCAAAAAACACGGGCTGAGCGATAGCGTTAAACTGACCCGGGACGACGACGTACTGGATACCTGGTTTTCCTCTGCGCTCTGGCCCTTCTCCACCCTGGGCTGGCCTGAAAATACTCCCGAACTGCAGAAATTTTATCCCACTTCGGTGCTGGTCACGGGCTTCGATATCATCTTCTTCTGGGTTGCCCGAATGATCATGCTGGGCCTCAAATTCATGGGCGACGTTCCGTTTCGGGAGGTTTACATCCATGGGTTGCTACGAGACGCAGACGGGCAGAAGATGTCCAAGTCCAAGGGCAACATCCTGGACCCGATCGATCTCATCGATGGCGTAGATCTTGAAACGCTCGTCGCGAAACGCACCACCGGCCTGATGCAGCCGCACATGCTGGAAGCCATCGAAAAGTCCACCCGCCGGCAGTTTCCCAATGGCATCGAAGCACATGGTACTGACGCATTGCGGTTTACTTTCGCAGCGCTTGCCACAACCGGGCGCGATATCCGCTTCGACATGGGCCGCATCGATGGCTACCGAAATTTCTGCAACAAACTATGGAATGCCTCGCGGTTCGTGCTGATCAACCTCAGCGATTTCGAGGCCGGTGACGTCGCGGAGGGCGATCTTGCCTTCGAAGACCGTTGGCTGCTCAGCCGCCTGGCCTCGGTTACCGAATCGGTCACCGAATCGTTGAACGTCTACCATTACGCCGATGCGGCCAGCACGCTGTACGATTTCGCCTGGAATGAATTCTGCAGCTTCTACGTCGAAATGACGAAGGCTCGATTCAAGGACGAATCATCGAAACCCGTAGCGCAACGCGTCATCGCGCACGCGCTGGATACCCTGCTGCGGCTGCTGCACCCGATGATTCCCTTCATCACCGAAGAAGTCTGGGAATTGTTGGGGCGAGTTGCGCCCGAACGTGGCGTCCTCCGTCCGGCCGCGGCTCCCGAGAGTGTGATGGTCGC
>JBFJWR010000221.1:0-4726 GCA_041623535.1 Pseudomonadales bacterium | reverse complement strand
GGGTGCTGGCGCGCTTCCACGGCCTGCAGGGTGACCTGGCGACCAGCCAGAACCAGCGCCAGCTCTGGCAGTGGTCAGAAGAAAAGATATGCGGCCTGAAGGAAGTAAGCGCTTACACACAACACATCATGGATCTCGGCGCGATGCTCTGCACTGCGCAAGCTCCCGGTTGTGCCAGTTGCCCGTTGCAGAACGACTGCCGGGCCCACCGGGATGCCATCACCCACCTGGTCCCGGCGCCGAAACGGCGGCAAAAAGCCCTGCCACTGCGCAGTACCCGCATGTACCTGGCGTGCGATCAACAGCAACGCATCCTGCTGGAAAAGCGTCCCGGCGCCGGCATCTGGGGCGGGCTCTGGTCGCTGCCGGAATCCCTGGATCACGACGCTGCAGCAGCCCGGCACTGGCCCATCCTGCGGCACACTTTCACCCACTTCCAACTCGATATCGATCCGGTTTACCTCCACATCCCCAGGCATGAGACAGGGGTCAGCGAGGCAGCAGGCCGCGACTGGTATACAATCGACGCCGCACTGGCGCTGGGCATCCCGGCACCGGTACGCAAACTCATAGAACGACTGCAGATCGAAATTGGGAGCCAACATGAGCCGAACCGTGCATTGCCGGAAACTGGGTAAAGAACTCCCCGGGCTGGCGCAGCCCCCGTTTCCCGGCGCGAAAGGACTGGAAGTGTTCGAACACATTTCTGCCGAAGCCTGGAACATGTGGCAGCAGCACCAGACCATGCTCATCAACGAGAAACACCTGAACCTGATGGACAAGGAAGCCCGCGCCTACCTGGAAGCCGAGCGCGAGCGGTATTTTTCCGGCGAGGAGTACGACCAGCCGGAGGGCTATGTACCGCCGGAAAAGTAGCGATTCACAAGGTTTCAGACCAGGATTCCTTGACTCGCTCCAGATCGGGCGATTAAATACGCGCTCGCCCAACCCCACCGAAATGGCCAGATAGCTCAGTCGGTAGAGCAGTGGACTGAAAATCCTCGTGTCGGCAGTTCGATTCTGCCTCTGGCCACCATCTTCTCTCCCCGACAAAGACCCTAATAAACAGACACATAACAGCATAAAGTCGTTTGTACATTCTGCTGTCATTCAGTTTTCGAATTTCATAGACTGATTTTCTGGCCCTCCGTTTATGGGCTTCCCCGGTTAGCGTCCAACACCCGCCCAGCGACGGTAAGCAATTTGAATAAATCGAACGACAGCCACAATCCGGACAACCGGGTACTGCGCATACTGTACCTGGACGACGACCCGTCGGATTCCCAGATCTTCACCAGCATCCTGAGCGTGATGGACCCAACCGGCTATATCGTCAGTTGCGTCGATAACACGGCGCTCGCCCGGGTGCTGCTGGATCGCGAATCGTTCGATATCATCGTCTCGGATTACCGTCTGGATCAGACCGAGGGTGGAACCAGCACCAAGTTCATCCTCGAGGTGCTCGAGCGCAGCAACTACATCCCAGTCGTACTAACCTCCGGCCAGACCCACCTGCCGCTGGAAACCGAGCTGCATGCCCACATGAATCAGGGGCGACTACGCTTCATCGATAAAGGGGCGCTTTCAGTCGATGGCCTGGGAAGAATTATCAAGGCGCAGGTGAACCAGTATTTTTCGGTGCTGGTGGCAGACGACGATGCAGCCACCCATAAGGGGGTCACTGATTGTCTTGCCGTCAGCAATCTGCACACCTTCGCTTTGCGGCATGCCTATTCCATCGATGAGGCGCGGGCGGAAGCAGTGAAAACGCCTGCTGATATTTATATCTGCGACTGGCAGTTCGGGCCTGACCAAAGCACCGACTGGTTGCTTGAACTAGCCGAGTCACAGCCCAACAGTTGCATCATCCTGCTAACCGGACACGAAGCGGCGGAATTGCCGGCATCGATCCTGCGCATGCTCGGACACCGACGCATCAGCTTTCATTCCAAGGGCGACCTGATACCGGCCCGGTTTGAACAACACGTCATGCATCACCTGAACCGCATGGTTGGCACTCATTACTCGCGAAATTAACCGGAAGAACATCCTATGCAGTTACCCGCCGACCACCCGCAGGAACAGGCTCGCCAGGCCGCACTGGATGCCCTGGGACACGTCAATTCACCCGCCGAACGACGTTTCGATGCGATTACCGAGGCAGCCAAGACCGCGCTGGAAGCACCGATTGCAGTCGTCAGCCTGATTCACAACGACAAGCAGTGGTTCAAGTCGGCACAGGGAACTGCCCTGCCCGGAGCCGAGCGCTGCATCTCGTTTTGCGCGCACGCCATCCTGCAGGAGGAAATCTTCGAGGTCGAAGATGCCTCGGTGCATCCCGCGTTCATGGGCAATCCGGTCGTCATGTACCCACCGCATGTGCGCTTTTATGCCGGCATCCCGGTACGCAGCGCGAGCAGGCTTCCACTTGGCACGCTGTGCCTGCTCGACTTTGTGCCCCGCAAGCTGGATTTTCTGGGCCGCAAGCGGCTGACTGCACTGGGCACCTGGCTGGAAATGGAGCTCATGAACCGCGGCCTGTCGAGCGAGGAACTCGACACGCTGGTTGCACAGGGCGGTGGCGACAACGAAAGCATGCTGGACCCCGGCACCAAGAGCTGGAACGCGGAAGCCGGCAAACTGCTGCTGGCGGGCAAGCTCGACCGCGACAGCTCTCAGGCAGAGGATTTTTCGCTGGGCTGCATCCAGCTGAAACTGGAGCACGTCGAATGGGCGGCACTGATGGCAACCGTTTTCGGGGAAGAACTGCGGCATTTCATGGCCAACACGCTGCGCGCAGAATTCCCGTCCGGGGTAACGTTCTTCACCATGGCGCCTGACTATTTCTTTTTCATCTGCCCGAACCACGACGAGATGGCGAAACTACCCAGCCTCCCGGGCATTGCGCGCAAACTACGCATGTTCATCGAGGAGCAGAGCCAGAACGTCAAAACCTCGCTGTTTGGCTCGTATCTGCGTAATCCGAAAGGCGATGGCCGGCAGGCCCAGAACATCATGAAAGCGCTCATCGATAAGACCGGAACATCCGGTGTGCGTGATTTTGTGGAGCTGGATTGAGGCCTGAAGCATACCGCCTGCGACCGGCGGGCCAGCGAACGGTTACGATTATTGCGGTGACGCCTGGCGCGCCACGCTTTGCTCCAGCATGTCGCGCACCTTCGCCAACTCCGCAAGCATGAGATCCCGACGCCGTTCGCGCAGCTTTGCAGATACCCCGGTACCGCGATAGCCAATGCGGCTCCCGATTTGCTCCCAGTAATCCAGCAGTTCCAGCCCGCGTTCCGGAAGACCGGCCCGCTGCAGCGTCACCGCTGCGCGCAAGACGCCGCCGAGTTCCGGTCTCGCCTTGATGGAGCGGTAATAAGCCTGCATGGCGGCTTTGGGATCTTGCAGCACCAGGTGGGTTCTCGCCAGCAGATGACTGATGCGCTGGATGTCAGCAGCGCGCCGGTTGGCGCGCGGATTGGCCTGCAGGCTCAGCGTGATGTTCTGGATGTCCCGGGCCGTCAGCCCCGGGCAATCGCCCAGCAGCACCCGATTGAGCATTCGATTCAGCGCCTGATAATAATGATCCGCGCGTACCTGGTCGATGGCGATGGTGCGGCGAACCTGCTCCATCCACAGCCCGGCCTGTCCATATCGACAGGACAGTTCCATCGCGCCCAGCGACAGGGTCGCGTTGTCGGGCAGATGGGAGAGCCCGGCCTGCAATTGCGCCAGCGCATCCCGATGACGCCCCATCTTGACCAGCGTTTCCGCCGCGAATGCGTGGGATCGTTCTGACTGCGGGTTATTGGCCGCCCATGCCTGCGACTGGAAAAACGGACTGCTCCAGAGTGTGCTGCGTGACGCGGTCATCGCGGCGAGCATGAATATGATCGCACCACCCAGCAACGCCGGACCACGACCCTGCAGAAACGCACGCACCCGGGTCGCGTGCAGCATCCAGGCCAGGGGCCAGAACAGCAGCAGGGCCGGCAAGTAGTTGCGATGTTCGAAAGCGAATTCCAGCGCCACCAGCCAGGTTTCCAGCACGTGGCTGGCGAGGAAGAACGCAATTGCAACCGCACCCACCGCGAAGTTCCGGCGCAAACGCCAGGCCAGCGCGCACAATGCGACCAGTCCCAACTGCGCCAGCACCAGCGGTCCGGTGCTCAGCCAGCCCCCGGCAACACGGATGTCATCGTAGAAAACACCGCGCGTCACGTCGGACGGCAGGAACAGCAGGCGCAGGTATTCAAAGACGACGCGCGACTCCAGCAGGGCGCGCTCGCCCATGCTCACACCCCAGTTGTTCATGGCCTTGAGCTGGGTGCCCTCCCAGCGCTGGGCCAGCCAGGCCGCGAGCACCAGGTTGGGCAGCACGAACGCCAGCAGCACGAAACAGCGGTACAGGCGCGGGGCGGGAAAACGCTCCCGAAACTGCGGCGCGCGAAACAGGAAGACCTCGAGCACCAGCATCTGCAGCGGGAGCAGCCCGGCATTTTCCTTGCTGAACAAGGCCAGCACGCCAAACCCGCCCAGTCCCGCCGAGATCCTTGCCAGGCCGGGCCACAGGCGCCCCGACGCGATCAGGACGCGACCCTTCACGAACAGGATGAAGGCTGCCAGCGAGAAGGTCGTCGCCAGCATCGCCATACGCTGCACCACGTACAGCGTGGTCGAGACCCACAGCGGATGCAGCGTCCAGAACGCCGCGCCCAGC
>JBFJWR010000220.1:0-4811 GCA_041623535.1 Pseudomonadales bacterium | reverse complement strand
GACGGTGTGACGATATCCGTATCCTGCACGTACGTGACGCAGGTACCGTAATCTTCTTCGCTCTCCAGGCAGATGGTTCCACCCATCAGATCCGCCAGTCGTCGGCAGATGGTCAGGCCCAGCCCGGAGCCACCGTATCGGCGCAGGGTGGAATCCTCGGCCTGGGAGTACGGCTGAAACAGTTTGCGCTGGTTCTCGGCAGAAATGCCGATACCGGTGTCGCGTACGCGGAACGACAGGCGTTGACCTTTTTCGTTTTCACGCAGTACGCGTATGTCCAGGTGCACGAAGCCGGAATCCGTGAACTTGATCGCGTTGGTGAGCAGGTTGGAGATGATCTGCCGCAGGCGGGTGCCATCCAACAGGTGTTCCTGTGCCAGTGCCGGGTCCAGGTAGAGCTCCAGTTTCAGGCCTTTTTCGTAGCTCTGGTGGGCAAGCACATTGACGATGGATTCCATCACGGCGCAAACATCCACCGCCACGGGGTCGATAATCAGTTTGCCGGCCTCGATGCGGGAGAAATCGATGATGTCATTGACGATCTGCAGCAATGCATGGCCGGAGTCGCGCACGGTGTTCACCAGTTTGCGCTGCTCCTTGTCGAGTTTCGTGTGTGACAGCACCTCCAGCAGGCCGATCACGCCATTCATGGGCGTTCGAATTTCGTGACTCATGGTGGCCAGGAAGTCGCTCTTGGCCCGGTTGGCCGAGTCCGAGCTTTCTCGCGCCCGATGCAGTGCCTCGTTCTGGTGGCGCAGTGCGCGTCGCGCAGCACACAGGTCGATGTGGATCCTGACTTTCTGCTGCAACAGGCAGGGCGAAACGGGCTTGACGATGTAATCAATGGCACCGGCTTCAAAACATGCGAGCATGTTGGAAGGCGAGTCACAGCCAGTAATGAACATGATGGGCAGTGTGCGGGCTTCGCCGTTACCCAGTACCTTGCGGGCAAACTCGATCCCGTTGGCGCCGGGCATGTAGAGATCGACCAGCGCCAATGCAAAACGGTGCGCCTGCACCTTCTCGAGCGCTTCGCGCACCGAGCCGGCCTGGTGGATCTCCAGGGGCAGTTCCGACAGGTGCTCCTGCAGAAACTCCCGATCATCCGGATCATCATCTACGATCAGGATCTTTTCCCTGATGCGGGTCATGCTGACTGCTCCCTGTCGAGCGACCAATGCGCCTTACGCGGACTCCCAGTTGGGTATGTTCTCGGCGGGAACCGGCTTCCCGGTGTAATAGCCCTGGCAGAGGTCGCATCCGCGCGACGCCAGGTAATTCCAGTCGGCTTCCTGTTCGACGCCCTCGGCAGTGATGGATAGCTGTAGTTTTCCGGCCAGTTGCACGCTGTAATCCACGATGGCCTGCAGTCGCCTGTCCGCACTGACACCATCCACAAATGAGCGGTCGATTTTCAGTTCGGTGAACGGAAACTCGCTGAGTTTCTGCAGGGAGGAATAGCCGGTGCCAAAATCGTCGATCGACAGTTTGAATTCCTTCATGCGCAGCCGTACGAGATTCGCGATGGCCTCGGTGGGATCTCCGGCCAGCGCGCTCTCGGTCACTTCCAGTGTCACCAGGTGCGGTGGGACCTGGTTTTCCAGCGCCAGGTCGAGGAGGCGACGGATGCAGTCCGGGTCACAGAGGCTCTTGGGCGACAGGTTGAGCGATACGCTGATCTCCTGCCCGGCATCCAGCCAGTTCCGGCAGGCCTGCAGTGCCTGCCGCGAGATGGTGTCTGTCAGCGCATCAATGAGCCCCTCGCGTTCCATCACCGGCACGAACAGGCCGGGGCCGCACAACAGGCCATCCGCCTGTTGCCACCGGGCCAGTGCCTCGACGCCAACCAGGTGGCCATCGCTGAAGCGTACCTTGGGCTGAAACCAGGGCAGAAACTGGTTTTCGTCGAGCGCCGTTCGCAATTCATCCGCGCCCGGTGCGTGCAGTGCTTCTGACGGCGGTGCATTGAGTGGCGTGGGAATGAAATGGCGCGTGAGGAGTTCTGCAGTGCGCTCCGCGCCTAGCGGCTTCTCCAGCTTGCCGAGTACAAAAACTCCCTTGGCAGTGGCGATCCGTTCCACCGTGTTGACGAGTTCGGGTTCCAGGCCGCTGGCCAGGACCACGCTGCCCGCGAATCCACTCCGGCACAGGTGGTCAATGAACTCCACGCCGTCCATTCCCGGCATTTTCAGGTCGAGGAAAATCACGTCGGCGGGCGTCTGATCGAGAATTTCCAGCGCCTGCATGCCGCCGGGCGCTTCCAGCAACTGGCCCACTTCCAGCATGCGTAGCAGGCTGAGCAGGTAGCGTCGCTGAAAATCATGATCCTCTACAACGAGCACAGTCAGGCTGGCGAAAGGACTCACGTGCCGGGTCCCGTATGCCGCTTCGCGAATGTCGGAATTCCGTGGCCCTGGAACTGGCGACAAACGCGTTTATGTGGAAGACGTTCCTGCATGCAATGCATCCATGCGCAATGAACTGTCAGACATGCCGACAATATCTAACTGCAAGATAGTGAACGAATCCTCCCTTATCAATTTAAAGGTTCATTCTTTTTGAATGCGTACAGAATCTGCACGCTGTACGCGACTTCTGTCGTGCAGACCCGTTAAACGGATAAAATTGAATAAGTTACATCAGACGACGGGAAACTGAACGAGCGCGCTTCGTTTGCGGAATGTACGCCGGCAACTGTTCATTTTGAATTGCACCACGCAGTGGGGCGGTGCGACGAGTCTGGTAACGGTCGCTCACTGCAGAGGTCGCGGAACTAGCGGCGGAGTTCCTCGATCACCGTGCGGTCGATCGGTGTCTGCACGTAGCCGGTCTCCTCGGTCCAGAAATAGTAGTAGCCGAGATAACTGCCGTCCTCGCCCTTGCCGCTGGTGATCTTGCCATCGCGGACGGTCCACTTTTTCACGACCTTGCCCTCGTCGATATAGGACACCGTGAAATCCAGACCGATGAGGTTGTCGGTCTGGCGTGACAACTTGTTGCGTTGTTCCTCGGTGCATCCGGACAGCACGGTGAAAATCAGAACCAGCAGGGCAATGCGCGGCATATCGGGTGACTCCTGAGATGGGTGGAGCCGATCTTACCGTGAAAACCCGCCTGGTAACGTGGCGGTGGGGTGGGAGACTGCTGGTTGGCGCCGTTCCGGGCGCGGTGAAAGGTGGTTTCCGGGCCAATGCTCATTAAACGAACTATATTCACCTAACGAATGTAAGTCAGAGAGGCAATATGGCGCGTTCCAGGGCTTCAGGCAGCACCCGGCTGCCGCCGGTGCACCTGCTACAGGTGTTCGATGCGGCCGCGCGCCGGCTCAGTTTCAAGGCGGCGGCGGAGGAGTTGTTTGTGACGCCCTCGGCGGTCAGTCATCAGGTCCGGGCGCTGGAGACGCATCTGGGCGTGCCCCTTTTTCTGCGCCTCAACCGGCGCATCCGCCTGACCCCGGAAGGTGAGTCCTACGCGGCCTTCGTGGGCGAGGCGTTCGACGCCCTGCGTGCGGGACACCGGGCGTTCAGCGAAAGATCTACCGGCAGTCGCCTGCGGCTGTCGGCCGCGGCATTCTTTGCCAGCGAGTTCATCCTGCCTTACCTGGGGGATTTCCAGGCCCGGTTCCCCGATATCGAGTTGACCATAGAAACCGGCGTGCGCCTGTCGCGGATTGAGGACGGCGAAGCCGACGTAGGCATTCGTTTTGGCGATGGTAACTGGCCCGGCTTGCGGGCCGAGCACCTGTTTCACTGCGGCCTGACCCCGGTTTGCAACGCGGCCCTGGCGACACGCCTGCGGGCGTCGGGGCCGGCCGGACTGGTGGACGTGCCGCTGATTCAGCCGCAGCCGACACCGCAGGCGTGGGAGTTGTGGAGTCGTCACGTCGGTATTGATCTCCCGGCACCCCGCAAGGGGGTGCGCCTGGATAGTTACTGGGCCGTATTGCAGGCCGCGGAGAGCGGGGTGGGGGTGGCGCCGGGCCTGAAGCCGATCGTTGATCCCTGGCTGGCACAGGGGCGCGTGGTGCAGCCGTTTGATGACGTCCTGCCGCTGGATCAGGGCTATTGGATGGTGGTGCGCAAGGCCGATGCACGGCGTCCGGAACTGCGCCGGTTTCGCGCCTGGCTGTTCACGGTCTTTCGCCGTGCCGGTCTCATTAAGGATGAATAGAATTCATCTGAACTGAGTGAATAATTCGTTTGTCGCCGGGTCGCGGTATCCCTAGATTGAGGTCGTATCGAAACTCCCCGGAGGAGAACGAAATGACCACCAAGATTGTCCGCATCCCCACCCAGGACGGTTTTCGCCTGGCTGCCACCTGGTACCGCCCGACGGCTCATCCACTGGGCATCACCGTGCTGGTGAGCAGCGCCACCGGCGTACCGCAACGCTACTACCGGCACTTTGCAACGTGGCTGGCCGCGCAGGGTGTGTCGGCCTGGACGTATGACTATCGGGGCATAGGGCTGTCGGGTTGCGGAGACATTTCCCCCGAGCGTATGCGCATGCGCGACTGGGGTCAGCAGGACTTTACCGCGATGGTGCGATCACTGCGTGACCAGGCACCGGAAAACGTGCTGGTACATGTCGGCCACTCCATCGGCGGCCAGGTGCCAGGGTTGTCCGAGGCCTGTGGCGAGGTGGATATGTACGCGGCGATCGCCTCGCAGTTTGGCTACTTCGGACTCTGGCCCTGGCAGCAGCGCATGGCCCTGCTGCCGATCTGGTATGGCGTGGTTCCGGCGGCGGTGCACACCATGGGATCCCTGCCGGGCGCGGTGTTCGGTGGCGAGACCCTGCCGGCCGGCATT